>CAIXDY010000137.1 GCA_903918325.1 uncultured Actinomycetes bacterium | reverse complement strand
AGTTACAGTTGGAAATACGCCAGAGAACGCACTCTCTTTAACGCCACCACGATAAGAAATTCCAAGAACGGCAACTTTCTTATCTTTAAGTGAACCTAAAGCTCCGGCCAACATGCCCACGGCATGTGCTGGCATTGCTGCATTAGCTTCACGTGCGGCACGAACTACCGTTGCTTCCGGGTGATTCCATAAATAAAAGCGGGGATAAATTGGAATGCAGTGACCGCCAACAGCGATCCCTGGTTGATGAATATGGCTAAATGGTTGTGAGTTGGATGCAGCAATTACTTTAGCGATATCGATGTTGGCAGTTTCAGCAAAGATTGCAAATTGATTTGCTAGACCAATATTGACATCACGGTAGGTAGTTTCAGCTAACTTTGCCATCTCACTAGCTTCAGCCGACCCCATATCCCACACGCCATTTGGCTCGCTTAAATCTGGGCGATCATCAAAATCAAGTACAGCTTTATAAAATTCGATTCCGGCTTGAGCACTTCCTGCATCGATTCCGCCAACAAGCTTTGGGTATTTACGAAGATCGGCAAAGACTCGGCCAGTTAATACGCGCTCAGGTGAGAAAACTAAATGGAAATCAACACCGGCTTTGAGTCCTGAGATTTTTTCGAGCATTGGCGCAAAGCGTGTACGTGTTGTTCCAACGGGCAAAGTCGTCTCGTAGGAAACCAATGTGCCAGGTTTTAGTCCTTCGGCAATATCTTTAGTTGCCGCATCCATCCAACCGAAATCAGGAATGCCTTCGTTATCAACAAAAAGCGGAACTACAACTACAACCGCCTCGCACGCAGAAACGGCAGTTTTAGTATCGGTAGTTGCAACTAAATGACCTGAAGCAACGGTTTTCTTCAAGTATTCATCTAAGTGAGCTTCACCAGGAAATGGTTCGGTCCCAGCATTAATTAAATCAACGGCTTTCTGATTTACATCGCAGCCAATTACGTGGTGACCTTTGTTAGCAAATTGCACCGCTAAAGGCAGACCGATTTTTCCTAAAGCTACAACGGCGATTTTCATAAGGTTACAACTTTCTTAGTTGCCGCACTTTCAAGGATTGCACCGGCAACAGCTACTGTTGCAAGGCCTTGTTCCATAGTCACAATTCGCTCGTTAGCTCCAGGTAAACCGAGTACTGCATCGCGGAAAGCTTCGTGTTCAACGCGAAGTGGTTCGGGTTTAGCAAATGCATAACGAATGACATCGCCTTCACTGACACCACGGAAAGCGGCAACTGAATCCCATTCAGTGTTAACTGAAGCATTTGCATAGAAAGTTAGATCGGCAGTTAATGTATCGGCCACAAATGTGCCACGCTCACCTGTAACAATTGTTAAACGCTCTTTAAATGGCGTTAACCAGTTAACTAGATGATTAGTGATAATTCCATTAGCTAATTGCCCAACGACGGCAACCATATCTTCATGCGGACGGCCTGACTTGTGGGCAGTTTGTGCCGAAACGCTGACGAAAGGTGAACGAGCAACCCATGCCGTTGAATCAATATCGTGCGTTGCTAAATCTTTAACGACACCTACGTCGGCGATACGTGCCGGAAATGGCCCTTGGCGACGCGTAGTTATTTGATACACCGCACCTAATTCACCGGCATCTAAACGCGCACGCAGTTGTTGAAGCGCCGGGTTATAACGTTCGATGTGGCCAACTGCTCCGACTAAACCTTTATCGCGAAAAGCTTCATAAATCTTTTGCGCCGCTGGTGTATCAACGGCTAATGGCTTTTCAACTAATGCATGCACACCTGCTGCAGCTAATTCCAGAGCAAGTTCTTCGTGGAAAGCCGTAGGGGCTGCAACCATTGCATAATCTATGCCTTCGGCGATTAACTCTTTAACGGATGAAAATAATCTGCGGCCGCCAGCAACGCCATGTGGATCGCCCATGGGATCTGACACTGCAACAAGTTCAACACCATCAAGTGAGCCCAAGATACGGGCGTGGTGACGCCCCATCATTCCTAGGCCGACTAGGCCTGCGCGAAGTTTTTTATCAGCCATGATTACAGTGATGCCGCAACTTCATTAACGACAGAGACAATTGT
Source organism: uncultured Actinomycetes bacterium (assembly GCA_903918325.1). Lineage (GTDB taxonomy): Bacteria > Actinomycetota > Actinomycetes > Nanopelagicales > Nanopelagicaceae > Planktophila. The sequence goes on along the minus strand of CAIXDY010000137.1, from coordinate 5,374 downwards.
TTTTAGATCATCCTGGCTCAGTGATGGGTGAACTGGAAGTGATACACACTCTTTAATAACTAGTTCGGTCTCCTTGAGATTTAAATTTAAATTAAATGATGGCAAGCGATGAATTGGCGTTGGATAATAAACACCGCAACCCACGCCCTTAGCTGTAATTGCTGCCATAAATGCATCACGCTTTTCAGCTGAGCCACCAGGAATGCGGATTGTGTACTGGTGATATGAGTGTGTTGTTCCTGGTTGCAAGTAAGGAACCACAACGCCTTCCAAGTTCGCATCCAAGTAGGCCGCATTTTCTTGACGAGTTTTAGTCCAGCCCGGCAGTTTGGCTAACTGCACACGACCAATAGCAGCGTGAATATCAGTCATACGAGTATTAAAACCAATGATTTCATTTTGGTAGCGAATTTCTTGGCCCTGGTTACGCAACAAACGCAAGGTGCGCGCAACTTCAGCAGAATCCGTTACAACCATTCCACCTTCACCGGCAGTCATGTTCTTAGTTGGATAGAAAGAGAACGATGCAACTACGCCGAATTCACCCGCATTACGACCATTCATTGAAGCTAAATGGCCCTGCGCCGCATCTTCAATAATCTTTACGCCGTACTTGCTGGACATTTCTTCGAAGCGATCCATGGCTGCAATGTGACCATATAGGTGCACGGGCATGATGGCCTTAGTTTTCTTAGTAATAAGGCTTTCAACATGATCTGGATCTAAATTAAAAGTCTGTGGATCGATATCGGCAAATACTGGAACGCCGCCAGCTAGAACAACTGAGTTAGCCGTTGCCGCAAAAGAAAAAGAAGGAACGATAACTTCATCGCCCGCTTTAATCCCGGCAGCAATAAATCCAAGATGCAGGGCTGATGTTCCAGAGTTCATTGCTACACAGTGGCGACCACCAACATGTACCGAGAACTCTTCTTCGAAAGCTTTAACTTCTGGTCCTTGAGCCAACATGCCAGAGCGAAGTACGCGATCAACGGCTTCGCGTTCTTCGTCACCGATAATTGGTTTGGCTGCTGGAATCATTGTTAACCCTTTTCTACCTCTACTAATTGATCAGAACTCATCTGCTTATACAACGCCCCCGTTTGCGGGCAACGGAACGAATTATCGCCGATATCTTCTAGCGGCACCCCTGCGCGACCCACCCAACGGATTCTTTTTGCTGGAGATCCAGCAACTAAAGCAAAGTCAGGTACATCTTTAGTTACAACTGAGCCCGCCGCTACCAATGCCCAAGCACCAATCTTTACTGGAGCAACACAGACTGATTGCGCACCAATGCTGGCACCATCGCCGATAGTTACTCCTACGGCATCCCAATCTGAGCCAGTTTTAAGGCTCATGTCGGGATTAATCGCGCGAGGGTAATGATCATTAGTTAGTACAACAGCTGGACCGATAAATACTCCGTGACCTAAAACCGCTGGCTCGTATACCAATGCATAATTTTGAATCTTGCAGTTGTTTCCAATTTTCACACCAGAACCAATATATGCACCACGTGAAACGATGCAGTTTTCGCCAAGTACGGCGCCATCGCGGACTTGAGCTAAATGCCAAATCTTTGATCCGTCGCCAATTGTGGCGCTCGCATCAACATCTGCAGTTGCGGCAATTGTGGTGGCCATTGTGCGAGCCTACCGTGAACTAGGAATAAGAGCCTTAATTGCGCTTACGAAGGCGTCGTATTCAGCGGCAGCATTCAGGTTTGATGTGGCCCATGTAACTGCATTTTTGCGCATCTCAATTAGCGCGGTGGGATTTGCAGCCCATGCATTTAATGTTGCAGCAACTGCTGTTGCATCCTTAGCAATTACTCCGCCATTACTTTTTTCAATTAATTCTACGCAACGGGGGAGTGGAGTTGAAATTGTTGCAAGACCACTGGCCATGTATTCATATAACTTACTGGGAACTGCGGCGTTAAATGCTGGTGTTGATTCTAGAAGTGAAAGCCCAACCCAAGCTCCCTTAGCAAAGCTCCAGGATTGGGCAGGTGCAAGTCGGCCATGAAATATCACTCGTGAACTAGCAGAACTTTTCTTTTTCCAGTCATCAATAAACTGGGCATCGTTAGCTGAAACATTTCCGACGATATCAAAGCTCCACTTCGGAGCTAATTCGGCGGTTTCTAAAATAGTTTTAATTCCCCGTGAAGTTCGAACATCCCCAATATAAATTGCCCGTGGTTGAGCCGATAAATCACCACTTGGTGTCAGCAACGAAAGATCTGGAAAGTTTCTTACTACTAAACGTTTGCGCGCATCAAATGGTGGCACTTGTACATCGGCCACTGTTGTTAAATCAGCGCGGGCTGCTACTTTCGTTGCCAAGCGCGCAATTACTTTTGCTACTGCCCCAACGATTCCTTTTGCCCAAGCACGATCTTTTAATAATTCAAAGTAATCTTCATGCACATCGGCAACTAATTTGCGACCTTTAATTCGCGCAACTAACCATGACATGGGTAATAAATCAGGTGCAACGACAATCCAAATTTTCCCTTGTGTGCGAAAAGGCAAAACCACATCGCGAATAATTCGCGCAGCGAAACCTTTACCACCAGGTGCTTTGTGAAAACTAACTCCAGCAGGGGCATCCGATGCAGAGCCCAGCGCCCAGACTTCAACCTGACAACCACTGCGGATGAGCGCTCCACACAAGCGGTGCATGCGCGCATCGCTGACTTGGTCAGCCGAGGATATGAGAGAAATAAGCATGTATTTCTCCTTCTCGATAATCAAATTTAGTAAGCAAATCTTATCGGTAGTATTGCCCACAAGAAGAGTCGCCCGGATCACCGCGTTACGAAAGTACCGAGGAAAGTCCGGACTCCAAAGAGCAAAGTGGTGGGTAACGCCCACCCGGAGCAATCCGCGGGATTAGTGCAACAGAAAGCAAACCGCCTTTTAGAAATAAAAGGTAAGGGTGAAACGGCGGTGTAAGAGACCACCAGTAATTGCAGCAATGCAGTTAGCTATGTAAACCCCACTTGGAGCAAGACCATGCAGTTGGCGCTTGAGAGCTGCTCGCTCGAGTCAACGGGTAGGTTGCTTGAATCTGTAAGTAATTACAGATCTAGATGGATGGTGATCCACGACAGGATCCGGCTTATAGGGCGACTCTTCTTTATTTTTATAGTGAGTGAAGTAAATTCACGCTTACTTTTCCTAAAAATGTTTGTACAAGTTGCTGCATAACCTGTCGCAGATTTAGAAGTTTTTATGGGGAATTCATGGGCAAATATGGGCAGCTCTATGGGCAACTTTTTGACTACGAACAACCATGAACAACTTCAGGATAATTGGATTTCTCTAAAACTATTTATGAAGATTGGGTTCTAGAAGATCCTGCAGGGCAAGGTATTGAATCTGTTCGGGTGATCCGTGATGCGATTAAAGCCCGGGTTGAGGCTTTGCTTTCTGAACTTCTTCCCACCTAGCGGGCGGGTCGTTCACCCCGAATTCATAGAAAATAAACCCAAAAGGCCTTTTTTGCTATAGACGGTTTTTCTATTGTCCATGCATGACACATTCTGGATCATCTGCCTTTAGTGAAGTTAATGAAAAAGTTGCCCAAGCAGGAGAGATTCTCGGAATTAAACCCGGAGTTATCTCTGCATTAAGTAGTTGTGAACGAGAAGTTGTCATTTCTATTCCACTTCGTCGAGGCGATGATGTGGAAGTCCTCACGGGTTATCGAGATCAGCATTCAAGCGCCCGCGGACCACGCAAAGGCGGCATCCGTTTTCACCAAGATGTAGATCTTGATGAAGTCCGCGCTTTAGCATCTTTGATGACATGGAAGACAGCACTAATTGATGTTCCATTTGGTGGAGCAAAGGGTGGAGTTGCAGTCGATGCCTCAAAACTATCTCCTATCGAAAAAGAAGAAATCATTCGACGTTGGACCCGTTCCCTAGTCCATGTGCTCGGACATCATCGCGATATTCCGGCCCCAGATATGGGAACCGATGCCAAGACGATGGCTTGGTTGATGGATGAGTTCCATAGACTTGAGGGCTTCCAACCTGCATGTGTAACTGGCAAGCCAGTTGAACTGTTTGGAGCACCGGGACGTGAGGAAGCAACAGGTCGTGGAGTAGCACAAATTGCAGCTGCAACTTTGGAAAAAAACGATGTGAAAGTTAAAGGCGCAACAGTTGCAATTCAAGGCTTCGGAAACGTCGGACGATATGCAGCTCTTGTGTGCCAAGAACTTGGCATGAAGGTAATTGCTATCTCAGATGTTTCTGGAGGAATTGTTGATAAAAAGGGCATTGATATCGCGTCAATCTTTAACGTTAAATCTCTTGCAGATGTGCAAGCAGATGAACGGATCGGAGCAGCCGATGTTCTAGAGGTTAAGTGCGATGTTTTAATTCCAGCTGCCCTAGGCGGTGTTATTAATGAAAGAAACATGGACAAGATCAACGCAGGCTTCATAATTGAAGGTGCTAACCAGCCGCTCTCAATTGCAGCAGACCGCGAACTTCGAGCACAAGGTGTGTTGATCGTTCCTGATATTTTGGCCAACTCTGGTGGTGTTATGGGCTCATACTTTGAATGGACTCAAAACATTCAAGAGTTTAGTTGGCCCATTGACAAATTCCGCCGCGAGTTAGATATGCGCATGGAAAAAGCATTTGGCAATGTACATAAAGTTTCTAAGAAGTACTCAGTAGACCTGCGCACCGCAGCATTTATCGTTTCTGTTGAGCGCGTTGCGCAGGCCTTTGAAATGAGAGGATCGTTGGTCTAGTGAAAAAGTTAAAAGAGTTCGTAGAATATCTTCGCTGGTTACGTGCAAGTCAGCGATTTAAGAAAGGGCGCTTTAAAAAAGGACGTGGGGAAGACTTCCACCACGAGTAACGGTAGCTACTTTACGAGGCTACGCTGCGCAGGATTGGTTGCTCGAAATCTTCGAATTTAGCAATCCATGAGTATCCGCATTCACCGCATAGGGTCATGGGACCAAACTCATCATTTGTAACAATTTCCAACTCAATAGAACGGCATACATAGCAAGTTGGAAAATCAATTAGTGACGACATGACAACTTCCCTTCTGGTACCGAACATGGACGGGGAAGCATCTTAATTATTGCATTGAGCCTGCAGGGGCCTTAATTCTTGAAGTGAATGTCAGGTTACATCTTGATTTACAACTTCATATGGGAAGAAACATGGGCAGTCTTCGAAAATCGCTGTCATTTGAGCGTGATTTCGAAAGACTCTTAGGTTGTGTCCGGCTTATAGGGCGACTCTTCTTTTTCTGTCCTAATGTTTAATAGAGGCATGGATCTCAAGAATGCCGCTGACTCATATGCTCAAGCCACAGCTGAATTTCTAAGTGTT
>CAIXDY010000136.1 GCA_903918325.1 uncultured Actinomycetes bacterium | reverse complement strand
CCGCCCCATAACAAAGCACCCAGCGCGTTAGCCGTTAAGAATTTGTAGTAATTCATTTTAGATGCGCCAGCTATTGGTGGAACAAATGTACGGATCCAAGGAAAAAAGCGAGCCGCAACAACGGCCCACCAACCAGTTTGTTCGTAGAATCTTTCAGAGCGCGCAACCATGCGCTGGATTCGTGCAGATTTATGTTTTTCTAAGTAGGGGCGGCCAATTACACGGCCAATTACAAAACCAACTTGATCCCCGAAGAATGCCCCTAAGAAAATAATCGCGATAAGAATGGCGATATTTACGTTTTTAGTTGAAGCTGCGACTAGGCCAGCACTAAACAGGAGCGAATCTCCAGGCAAGAAAAAGCCTAATAAAACGCCTGTTTCAAGGAAAATTAAACCGCCCGCGATTAAGTAAATAAGGATTGGTGCCAGTGGAGCTAACTGGGCATCAAAGGATGCAGCTAAATCAATCACACTGATTTCTTTACTGCTGCTGCTACCGCCTTGGTCACATTAGGATCAAAAACGCTAGGCACAATGAAAGATGCATTTAACTGTTCAGGTGATACGCAATCGGCAATAGCTTCAGCCGCTGCTACGAGCAACTTGTCGGTAATTTTATGAGCATTGGCATCTAACAAACCGCGAAAGATTCCTGGAAAAGCTAAGACATTATTTATCTGGTTAGGTTGATCGCTGCGACCAGTTGCAACAACGGTGGCATATTTGCGGGCTAGCACTGGATCGACTTCTGGATCTGGATTCGCAAGGGCAAAAATGATTGAGCCCTGTGCCATATGCGAGATGTCGGCCTCTTTAAGAATATTAGGTGCACTCACACCAATGAATACATCGGCACCAACTAGCGCTTCAGGCATTGTGCCGGTGAAGTTACTTGGATTGCTGTTATCAATGAACCATTGCTGCATCGTGTCTTCGGATTTCATTGCGTTATGAATTACGCCATGATGATTGAAGCCAATAATATTTGTAGCTCCGCTAAGAGTTAATAAGCGCGCGATTGCATTTCCAGCTGCGCCGACACCACTAAGCACTATTTTGACTGAACCCAAATCTTTCTTTACAAACTTCAAAGCATTTCTTAATGCAGCCAGTACAACGATGGCTGTTCCATGTTGGTCATCATGGAAAACAGGGATATCAAGAAGTTCGCGTAAGCGACGTTCTACTTCAAAACAACGTGGCGCCGAAATATCTTCTAGATTTATTCCGCCATAGACAGGTGCAATTAATTGAACTGTGCGAACAATTTCATCGACATCTTGGGTATCCAAACAAACTGGCCACGCATCAACATCGGCAAAGCGCTTGAATAATGCGGCTTTTCCTTCCATCACAGGAAGTGCAGCGGCAGGGCCAATATTTCCAAGACCCAGCACTGCGGATCCATCGGTGACTACAGCCACGGTATTGCGCTTAATAGTTAAGCGACGTGCGTCCGAAGGGTCGGCAACGATTGCTTGGCAGATTCGTGCAACCCCAGGAGTGTACGCACGCGATAAATCATCGCGCGTTCTCAAAGGAACTTTAGATTGAATTTCAATCTTGCCACCCAAGTGAAGTAAAAAAGTTCGATCGCTGACTTTACGAACTGTCAGTTCAGGATTTTTAGCAAGTGCAATCGTAATTTCCTCGGCATGTGCAGAGTCAATTGTGTCGCACGTTATGTCGAGAACAACTTTTTCAAGCAGAGATTCAACGACATCGAGGGCGGTGATTGTTGCACCGGCTGCAGTAATAACTGATGTAGCTAGAGCTACTGGTTGAGCTGCTGGAGGACCTTCAACACGGATAGTGATTCCATATCCGGGGGAAGTGGTTGCCATTTAAACGACTCCGTATAAACGATCGCCAGCATCGCCAAGTCCAGGGACGATGTAACCATTTTCATTTAGTTTTTCATCAAGTGCGCCAGTGACAATATTTATTGGAACTTTGCTACCTGAAAATTCAGTTTCTACGGCTTTAATTCCTTCAGGTGCCGACAAGATACAAATCGCCGTTATTTCAGTTGCCCCAAGATCAAGCAAGTAATGGAAAGCGGCAATTAAAGTTCCGCCCGTTGCCAACATTGGATCCAGAACAAATACTTGGCGACCTGAAAGATCTTCGGGTAAACGATTTGCATATGTGCTGGCTTTTAAAGTTTTTTCGTCGCGAACCATTCCTAAAAAGCCAACTTCAGCATTTGGCATTAACTTGCTCATGCCTTCCAGCATTCCAAGGCCAGCGCGCAAAATCGGTACAACTACCGGACGCGGTTCGGCCATCTTTAAACCTTTAGTTTTTGTAACGGGTGTTGTGATTTCGACAGTGTGTGTGCGAATTTCGCGGGTGGCTTCGTAAGCAAGAAGTGTTACTAGCTCTTCCACAAGTCGGCGAAAGGTTGGTGAATCGGTCCGTTCGTCGCGCAAAACCGTCAATTTGTGAGCAATGAGTGGGTGGTTGGCAACATGAACTTTCATAGGCATTACCTTACAGGGCTTTCAATCTATTCCAATGAGTGGAATCATCTGAGCATGGCTGAATTCGATGATGACCTCGTGGAAGAGATCGAGGAGTTCGATGTATTAGCCGATGATGAAGTAAAAGTAACCAGCCTCACAAATGAATTAGATATCGGCGTAGCTGCCTGGCATGAAGATGGACGTTGGACGCTTGGAATTCTTCCAGATCCAAATGATATTGGTTTAATTATTTCTCGCTTGAAGTCACAACAAACTAATGGTGGTGCAATCGCGCTAATTTCTATTGATGAAGAGTTCTTTATTTTAATTCGCGTTTTGGGTTCTCATATTTCGTTTTTTCTTAGTGACGCAACGGCTTCACTTGATTATGAAGTTGCTGAAGAGTTATTAGAAATCGCCGACATCCCGCTTCCAGAAGAAGATGAAGAACCTGGACCAATTGGGCAAGTTGAAATTCTTGCCGACCTTGGATTAAGTGGAATGGAAATATCTGCGCTGTGTAATGATGAAGAGTTATTTCCTGATGAACAACTAGAAGCGATTGCTAACCGACTTGGCTTCGGCGATCAGTTTGCAGAGTTATTAGAACTGTGAACGATCAAGAGTTAATGCGGGCAGCGTTAGCTGTTGCGCAGAATGCTGGTGCAAGTGGTGATGTCCCAGTCGGTGCCATCATCATCAATAGCAACGGTGAAATAGTTTCTACAGGGCATAACGAACGCGAACTGTTAAGTGATCCAACTGCGCATGCTGAAATTGTTGCGATTCGCCGAGCAGCTGAAAAAGTAGGCGAATGGCGTTTAGAAAACCACACCATTGTTGTAACGCTAGAGCCCTGCCCCATGTGTGCTGGTGCTATCGCGCAGTCTCGAATATCTACGGTGATTTTTGGTGCATGGGATGAAAAAGCTGGCGCCGTTGGCTCGGTATGGGACTTACTTCGCGACCCGCGCGCACTTAATAAAGTTGAAGTTCGCGGGGGAGTTTTAGCCGAAGAATGTTCGGCAATGTTAAAAGAATTTATACAAGGAGTTCGTAAGAAGGATTAAGAATCACCATTGCGCCACTATCTTCACCGACCATACCTTCGGCACGCATTTGAGAACCCACTTCAAGACCTGCAATCTCGCGACGGCCTAAGAATTGCAAGGAAACTCCGCCAGTTTCATCCCAAATTTCTACTTGCAATGCCGGGGATGAACCACGCGGTGCGCTCTTAATTGAAGTTACGCGCCCTTGAACTTGTGCGCGTCGGCGCCACTCAATGTTGCCGATTTTTGTGATGTTTTCCGCGTAATGGCTGATTGGTTCTACGTCGCCCGGAGCAATCTTCTTAGGCGACGGTGCTTGTGCTTTAACTACTGGTTTCACTTCATGTGAACTGTGAAATTCAAATTTCTCACCAGAAATAATTCGATCAACATCGAAAGGAACGATAGTTGCAACTACACGAGGTAACTGCGAAATCGGTGCGGCAATTTCTTCGGCAGTTTGATCATGTAAAACTCGGCCAACAAATCTTGAATAAGAACGACGCGGCAAAAGCAAGGTCAGTTCTACGTCATTTGTAGAAGTTGCACGTATTGCATAATCAACGGCGGCGTTTGGAAGTCTGCGATCGGGACAATCAATGAGTTCTAATGAAACATCGGAAAGACCTGGATTTGCAGCCCAAGCACTTGAAATCTCTTGAGCTCGCTGATCATCGATAACAAAGTGGACAGCATTTAATTCACGCGGATTAAAGCTTCTGGCATATCGAACCGCACTGACTGTGGCCAAATCCACGCTATCAACTAAGACCGTTACATCATGGCGTGGAATTGAAGTTGCACGAGCTTCTTTGGAATCTACGCGAAGTGCTGCCTGCTCTTTTCGGTATTGGCGATTTAGGCGTAGTAGAAGCGCAACAATAATCGGAGTAATTGCAATGATTACCCAGGCACCTTCGGTAAATTTCACAACAGCAAAGATAATTACAATTGCAAATGAAACTATTCCGGAAAGCATATTAACTAGGTATGGGTAACGCCAATTCTTTTCTTTATTAGTTTTAGCGCGCTTAGCCATTCCAAAACCAACCAAAGTAAAGCCGGTGAATACTCCAAGGGCGTAGTAAGCAACTAAGTGGTTCACATCGGCACGAGTTACGATTACTAAAGCCGTTGCACAAGTTGCAAGCAAAATAATTCCATTTGAAAACGCTAAGCGGTGACCGCGCTTAGTTAATTGACGTGGCAAAAAGCCATCGTTAGCAACAAAGTTAACTAAGTATGGGAAACCGCTGTAGGCGGTATTTGCACCAGTAATAAGAATCAACATTGTTGCGCCTTGGACGATAAAGAAAAAGACTGAACCAAATGCACCATTACCTAAAGTGGCCTTAGCGATTTGAGAAATTACCGTCGGGGAGCCCACGGCATAAGGCGTTGCGTGAGTTGCGTGGGCAAACCAAGAAACACCAAAAACCAACGTTCCAAGGATCCCGCTCATAATTAATAGCGTCTTCTTGGCATTAACGCCTTCGGGCACCTTAAACAGCGCCACACCATCTGAGATTGCTTCTAAACCAGTCAGAGATGAACCACCGTTAGCAAAAGCGCGAAGCAAAATAAAGATGGCTGCAAAATTAAGTAAGCCTTTTGCTTGGCCAATTTGGACGGCGCCTTGCAAAGTATGTGGGTCATATTGAACAAGGGTTCCCGTAATTGTTCGGTAGATGCCCATACCAAAGACAACGAGTAGAGAAGCTACAAAGAAATATGTTGGAAGCGCAAAAGCTGCGCCAGCTTCTTTAACTCCGCGCAAGTTTCCAAAAGTTAAAAGTAAAATTACTCCGACAGTCATCTCTAATTTATAGGGCTGCATTGAGGTAAAAGTAGAGATAATCGCATCGATACCGGCCGATGATTGAATCGCCACCGTCACGATGTAATCGAGCATCAGTGCAACGGCAGCAATTTGTGAAAAAAGCGCACTTAAATTATCGCGAGATACAACGTAGGCACCGCCAGATTTTGTATAAATCTGTACAACTTCACGATAAGAAAAAGTAACGATGACCAAAACTGCTAAGACAACTACAGTCATAGGCATCAAGAGATTAAATGCAGCTAAACCAAAGGCTGGAAGTAGTGCGATAAGAATCTGTTCGCTGCCGTACGCCGATGATGAAATACAGTCCGAAGAAAGGATTCCTAAAGCGAATCGCTTACTTAACCGTTGGTGTGAAAGCGAGTGCCGGTTTAGCGGATTACCTAGAAGGGCTTTCTTTAACTTATAAGAGAAAGGATCTTTCAGGTGGGCATGCTCCTGAAGCGCCATCGGCACTGGTGCATCATCAGTCCACGAGTTAGGCACGTATTACTCCTTTTTAATTGCAATTAACGCAACTGAACTTCAAGAGTCCTATCGTAGAGCGCATCGGCTTCAACTTCTTGCAGGCTGAGCGTATGCTTACGCTTATGCATACACAGTTATATATCGATGGCCAATGGGTGGATGGAACTAGCACGGTTGCCGTTCATGACCCAAGTGATAACTCAGTAATTGCCGAGGTTTCCTTAGCCTCTGACGCACAGTGCGAAGCGGCGATTGCTGCAGCCGATGCCGCGGCGGTTGCCTGGGCAAAGACTGCACCTCGATTTAGATCTGAGATTTTGCGCAAAGCTTTTGAAATTATGAGTGGCGAGATTGAACAAGTTGCAACGTTAATTTCTCGCGAAAATGGAAAAGCGATGCCTGATGCTCGCGGTGAAGCGGCCTATGCCGCGGAGTTTTTCCGTTGGTTTGCCGAAGAGACAGTTCGCACACCCGGAGATTTTCGTAAGTCACCATCAGGGGATAAGCGCATTCTTGTTACGCATGAACCAATCGGTCTTTCTATTTTGATTACTCCGTGGAACTTTCCAGCCGGAATGGCAACACGTAAAATTGGTCCAGCAGTTGCTGCAGGTTGCACAATGATTTTAAAACCAGCAACTGAAACTCCATTAACTGCCATGTATGTAGTTGATCTCATGGAGCGCGCTGGTTTGCCTAAGGGTGTTCTGAATTTAGTGTTGCCTGAAAAAACTGGTCCAGCAATTTCAAAGATGTTGCACGACCCACGCGTTAAGAATCTTTCATTTACTGGATCAACCGAAGTCGGCCGCGTGCTTCTAAAAGAAGCCGCTGACAGGGTTATCCGCTGTTCAATGGAGCTTGGTGGAAATGCTCAAGTAGTTGTACATGATGATGCCGATCTTGCTGTAACAATCCCACAACTGCTTCTTGCCAAAATGCGCAACGGTGGTGCGGCTTGCACATCAGCAAATCGAATCTTTGTGCAACGTGGAATCGCGGAGGCATTTATTGCTGAAATGACTAAGTCAATGTCTTCATTCATAATGGGCCGCGGAACCGATGCAACAACAACGCTTGGCGCTTCAGTATCGATGAAAGAGCGCAACAAAATCGCTGAAATCGTTGAAGAATCAGTTGCTGCTGGCGCACAAATTAAAGTTGGCGGCGTAAAGCCACAGGGCGAAGGTGCTTTCTATCCAGCTACAGTTTTGATTGTTGAAAAAGATAATCCAATTCTTCTGCACGAAATCTTTGGCCCAGTTGCACCAATCGTTATTTTTGATACCGATGCCGAAGGTATTGCGATGGCCAATGACACCGAATTTGGTCTTATAAGTTATGTATTCTCCAAAGATTTAACGCGTGCACTCCGCACGGCTGAAGCTATGGAATCTGGCATGGTCGCAATTAATAAAGGCGT
>CAIXDY010000135.1 GCA_903918325.1 uncultured Actinomycetes bacterium | reverse complement strand
ACATACCGTTACCAACACCGCGGTCGGTAATTAATTCTCCCAGCCACATGATTACAGAGGTTCCTGCAGTCATAACAAAAATCATGGTGATAATTCGCTGCCATGATGCATCAGGAATGATTGCAAGTGAACAACCTGAAATCAATCGGCCTGGTGTACGAGCAACTGCGATCAAACCTGTTGACTGCAAGATTGCTAAACCGATTGTTAAATAACGTGTGTACTGAGTGAGCTTTGCAGTTCCTGACTGTCCTTCATTCTTTAGCGCTTCGAAGCGAGGAATAACGACAGTTAATAACTGAATAATGATTGAGCTAGTGATGTAAGGCATGATGCCCAACGCGAAAACAGATAAGTGAAGAAGTGCTCCACCACTGAATAAGTTAATAAGACCAAAAAGGCCACCTGATTTAACCGACTTCAAACACTCTTGAACGTTTGAATATGAAACACCAGGCGTTGGAACTACTGAACCAAAGCGGAACAGCGCCATGATAGAAAGGGTGAAGAAGATCTTCTTACGTAGATCTGGTGTCCTGAAGGCCATACCAAATGCTGAAAGCATTGATCTTCTCCTCTTCCTCTAACTTCTTTGGTCGAACTTATTAATTAAAGAACGTTGGTTTTTCCGCCAGCAGCAGTGATCTTGTCTACGGCTGATGATGAAAATGCATGTGCAGTTACAGTCACCTTGACATCGATTTCGCCATTGCCGAGAACCTTAACTGGAAGGCTGTCGCGAACTGCGCCTTTAGCGATCAAGTCTGCAACTGTTACGTCTCCACCCTTAGGGAAAAGTGCGTTAATGGTTGAAACATTGACTGCCTGATATTCGATGCGAGCTGGGTTTTTGAAACCACGTAGCTTAGGCAAACGCATTACGAGAGGTAGCTGACCACCTTCGAAACCTGCGCGAACTGTGTTACGAGCACGAGTTCCCTTGCCACCACGACCGGCTGTCTTACCCTTTGATGCTTCACCGCGACCCTTACGAGTCTTAGCTTTCTTAGCACCAGGAGCTGGACGTAGATGATGAAGTTTTAGCGTCATCTTTATTCAACCTCCTCAACTGTGATCAAGTGACGAACGGCGTAAACCATGCCACGAATTTCTGGACGATCTTCTTTCACAACAACATCATTGATGCGCTTTAGGCCCAATGAACGAAGTGTGTCGCGAAGCTCTGGCTTATTGCCGACCTTCGAACGAATCTGAGTTACTTTCAAACGTGGCATTAGGCACCTACCGTGATCTGTGAAGCGCGGATAATTGCTGCAGGTGCAACATCTTCTAATGGACGACCACGACGCGCAGCAATTTGTGCTGGGCTTTCAAGCATCTTCAATGCAGCAACGGTTGCGTGAACCATGTTGATTGCATTGTTAGATCCAAGAGACTTAGTCAATACATCTGTGATGCCTGCGCACTCAAGTACTGCACGCACTGGGCCACCGGCAATAACTCCGGTACCTGGGCTAGCTGGGCGAAGTAGAACTACGCCAGCTGCTGTTTCACCTTGTACTGGGTGAGGAACAGTTCCTTGAACGCGTGGAACAGTGAAGAAAGATTTCTTAGCTTCTTCTACTGCCTTTGCAATTGCTGCAGGAACTTCCTTGGACTTTCCGTAACCAATTCCTACTTGACCATTGCCGTCACCGACAACAACTAGAGCAGTGAATGAGAAACGACGTCCACCCTTAACAACTTTGGATACACGGTTGATGAATACAACGCGCTCCATGAATGGGTTCTTTTCTTTTTCGCGATCATCACGGCGTTCGCGGCGTTCGCCACGACCTTTTCCGGAATTACCACGTTCGTTTCCTGCTGTTGCAGGAGCTTCGGTAGTTGGATTAACAGCCATTAGAACTCCAATCCATTCTCGCGCGCACCATCAGCAACTGCTGCGATACGACCGTGGTACTTGTTACCAGCACGATCAAAGACGACTGTTGATACACCGGCATCTTTTGCACGTGATGCGATTAACGCACCAATTGCCTTTGCCTTTGCACTCTTGTCAGCTTTGTCAGTACGGAAATTTGCTTCCATTGTTGAAGCGTAGGCAATTGTTTTGCCTTGTGTGTCATCGATAACTTGAACGAACAAGTGACGTGATGATCGTGAAACGACTAAGCGCGGACGTTGTGCAGTTCCAGAAACCTTCTTGCGAACACGGAAAGCACGACGGGCGCGGGCATTTGTAGCCGAACCTTTGCGGACCTTTACACCAATAGCCATTACTTCTTACCCGTCTTTCCTTGCTTGCGGCGAACAACTTCACCGGCGAGACGTAAGCCCTTACCCTTATAAGGATCAGCCTTACGAAGCTTCTTTACCTTGGCAGCAACTTCGCCAACCAACTGCTTATCAATTCCAGAGATATGGAACTTTGTTGGTGACTCAACCTTGAAAGTAATTCCTTCAGGTGCTGGGAAATCGATGTTGTGGCTGTAACCAAGTTGGAACTCTAAGTTCTTTCCCTTTTCAGCTACGCGGTAACCAACACCAACGATTTCGATTGTAAGTGTGTAGCCATTTGTTACGCCTTCAACCATGTTCGCAACAAGTGTGCGAGATAGGCCGTGAAGAGAACGTGTAATGCGCTCTTCGTTAGGACGTGCAACGGTGATTACACCTTCTGCATGTGAAACTTGAATTGGCTCAGCAACGTTGAGTGTCAGTGAACCCTTAGGTCCCTTAACTGCAACGCTCTGTCCAGCGATTGTTACTTCAACGCCGCTTGGGACGGTGATAGGCATGCGACCAATACGTGACATTTATCGATCACCATACATAGGCGAGAACTTCTCCGCCTACGCCCTGCTTATTGGCTTGCTTATCAGTAAGCAATCCAGATGAAGTTGAAATGATTGCAACGCCAAGCCCACCAAGTACTTTTGGAAGAGCTGTTGACTTTGCGTAAACGCGAAGTCCTGGCTTGCTTACTCGACGCAATCCAGCGATTGAACGCTCACGGTTTGCACCAAACTTAAGTTCAAGAATGAGATTTTTTCCCACTCCATTTTCTGCATCTTCAACGCGATGTGTAGCGATAAAACCTTCTTGCTGAAGGATCGCTGCAATTCTTACCTTGACCGATGATGACGGCATTGAAACCGAATCATGGTAGGCAGAGTTCGCATTGCGCAGACGAGTCAACATGTCTGCGATCGGATCTGTCATTGTCATACGTGGCCTCGTGGCCTTTCTCGAACTGGTTTCCTTGTCGGACCTATTTCGTTGTAGTTATTGGATAGAACGGATTACCAAGATGCCTTGGTGATGCCAGGAAGTTCACCACGGTGCGCCATTTCACGGAAGCACACGCGACAAATTCCAAACTTTTGGTAGACAGAGTGTGGACGACCACAACGCTGACAACGGGTATAGCCGCGAACCTTAAACTTTGGCTTGCGTGCTGCTTTAACTTTCAGCGATGTCTTTGCCATCTCTTATGCCTCCTTGAACGGAAAGCCGAGCGCCTTAAGTAGTGCGCGACCTTCTTCATCGTTCTTAGCTGTAGTAACAATTGTGATGTCCATACCGCGAGTACGATCGATTTTGTCTTGTTCGATTTCTGGGAAAACTACTTGTTCAGTTAAACCGAATGTGTAGTTTCCTTTTCCATCAAACTGCTTTGGTGAAAGACCACGGAAGTCGCGGATACGTGGAAGTGAGATTGAAAGCAAGCGATCTGCGAACTCCCACATACGATCTCCGCGCATTGTTACGTGCGCACCAATTGGTTGACCTTCACGGAGTTTGAACTGCGCAATTGATTTACGTGATTTAGTAACTTGTGGCTTTTGGCCAGTGATAGTTGCTAAATCGCGAATTGCACCTTCAATAAGCTTTGAATCGCGAGCTGCATCGCCAACACCCATGTTGACCACAATCTTGGTCAGGTTTGGAATCTGCATCACGTTCGAATATCCGAATTGAGTTTTAAGTGCAGGAGCGATGTCGCTCTTGTACTTAGCCTTCAGACGTGTGTCTAACGCTGTTGACATTAGATGTCCTTTCCGGTGCGACGTGAAACGCGAACATTTTTGCCTTCGTCATTCTTGCGAACGCCAAGACGAGTTGCCTTGCCATCGCCATCTGTGACCATGACATTTGAAATATGAACTGATGCTTCGACAGTGATGATTCCGCCAACTTTGACGCCGCGATCTCCAGTTGTTTCTTTGGTGTGACGCTTTTGACGATTAACACCTTCAACAAGGATGCGATTTCCATCGACAGATAGAACTTTTCCAGTTACGCCGCGATCTTTTCCAGCGATAACCAAAACAGTGTCATCTTTTTTAATCTTGGCCATGTTTACAACACCTCCGGAGCTAGCGAGATGATCTTCATGTACTTCTTATCGCGAAGTTCGCGTGCAACCGGTCCGAAGATACGAGTTCCACGTGGTTCGCCATCAGCCTTCAAGATCACTGCGGCATTTTCATCAAACTTGATGTAAGAACCGTCTGGACGACGACGTTCTTTAACTGTACGAACGATGACAGCCTTTACGACTTCACCCTTCTTAACTTGTCCGCCAGGAATTGCATCCTTAACAGAACAGACGATGATGTCTCCGATACCGGCATAACGGCGCTTGGATCCACCGAGCACACGAATACAGAGAAGCTCTTTAGCTCCTGTGTTATCCGCAACGCGTAGGCGCGATTCTTGTTGAATCATTAGTTATCCACCAGACCCTTACTTTGCCTTCTCGAGAATCTCGACCAAACGCCAGCGCTTTGTTGCTGACAATGGACGAGTTTCCATGATGAGTACACGATCGCCCATGCCGGCAGTGTTCTGCTCGTCATGTGCTTTTAACTTGCTAGAGCGAGACATAACTTTTGAGTACATACCGTGCTTTACACGATTTGAAACTTCAACAGTGATGGTCTTATCCATCTTGTCGCTGATAACAATTCCTTCACGGACCTTGCGGTCGCTGCGATCTGCAGGTGACGTAGTCATTACGCAGCTCCCCCGATTCCTAGTTCGCGTTCGCGAACGATTGTGTAGACGCGAGCAATTTCTTTGCGCACAGCGCTTAAGCGACCGTGGCTTTCAAGTTGACCAGTAGCTGCTTGGAAGCGAAGGTTGAAAAGTTCTTCCTTCAGTTCGCGCACCTTGCTTGTTAACTCTTCAGCTGACAATTGGCGTAGCTCTTCATTAGTTGTAATAGCCACTTATGCCTCCTCACGCTTTACTACTCGACACTTCATTGGAAGCTTGTGACTTGCAAGACGCATAGCTTCGTTAGCAATTGCTTCTGTAACACCAGAGATTTCAAACATAACGCGCCCTGGCTTTACGTTTGCAATCCACCATTCAGGTGAACCTTTACCGGAACCCATACGAGTTTCAGCAGGCTTCTTAGTAAGTGGACGATCTGGATAAATATTGATCCAAACCTTTCCACCACGCTTGATGTAACGAGTCATTGCAATACGTGCAGATTCAATCTGACGGTTTGTTACGTAAGCAGGCTCTAGAGCTTGCAAACCAAAGTCACCAAATGCAACTGCAGTTCCGCCCTTAGCTGCACCACTACGAGATGGGTGGTGCTGCTTACGGTGCTTAACACGACGTGGAATTAACATTAGTTAGTTGCTCCTTCCGCTGAAGGTGCTGTATGCGAAACAGTTACTTCACCGCGAGGTGCACGTGGATTACGTGGTCCGCGACGCTCTGGCTTTGGTGCGCGTGCTTCTGCAAGTGCAGTTGCTGCACGCTCTGCACGTGAACCAATAATTTCGCCCTTATAGATCCAGACCTTTACACCCAAGCGTCCGAAAGTTGTATGTGCTTCATAGAAGCCATAATCAATATCGGCACGAAGTGTGTGCAATGGAACGCGACCTTCACGATAGAACTCAGAACGTGACATTTCAGCGCCGCCTAGACGACCACCGCACTGAACACGAATACCTTGTGCGCCAGACTTCATTGCAGTTTGCATTGACTTCTTCATCGCACGACGGAAAGAAACACGAGCAGCTAACTGCTCAGCAATTCCCTGTGCAACTAATTGCGCATCGATTTCTGGATTCTTAACTTCAAGAATATTTAGCTGAACCTGCTTGCCGGTTAGCTTTTCTAAACGTTGACGCAAGATATCGGCTTCTTGACCACGACGGCCAATAACGATTCCTGGGCGGGCAGTATGTAGATCGATACGAACGCGATCACGTGTACGCTCGATTTCAATTCGAGATACGCCAGCGCGCTCCATACCTTTCTGCATCAAGCGACGGATTTCGACATCTTCCTTGACGTAATCCTTGTACAACTTGTCTGCATACCAACGTGACTTAAATTCAGTTGTGATACCGAGACGGAAGCCGTGTGGGTTTACTTTTTGACCCATTACTTGGTCGCTCCCTTCTTGTTCATAGTTTTAGAAGCAACTTTTGAATCGCTTACTGCAACTGAGATGTGTGATGAACGCTTCAAGATACGGAAACCGCGACCTTGTGCACGTGGGCGAAAACGCTTCATTGTGCGGCCCTCATCGACGAGTGCTTCAACAACCCAAAGTTCTGAAGCATCACGAATAGCTGGGTTCTGCTGCTTTGCATTAGCAACTGCAGAGTTAAGAAGTGTGAACACATCAGAACCAGCTGATTGTGGAGCAAACTTCAAAACTGACAACGCTTCATCTGCGCGCATTCCACGAACCAAGTCGACAACGCGACGAGCTTTCTGTGGTGTGTGGCGGATGTCGCGCAAAACTGCGCGAGCAATTAGAGGTGAATTAGGCACGTGTTGCTCTCCGATCTTCGCCCTTTACGTGACCACGGAAAGTACGAGTTGGTGAAAATTCACCAAGCTTGTGACCGACCATGGCATCAGTAATGAAAACTGGGATGTGCTTGCGTCCGTCATGGACTGCAATGGTGTGACCAATCATTGAAGGAATGATCATTGAGCGACGTGACCATGTTTTAATCACGTTCTTTGTGTTGGCATCGTTTTGTGCATCTACTTTCTTTTGTAGATGTCCATCAACGAATGGACCCTTCTTGAGACTTCTTGGCATGAGGGCTCCTACCTACCGCTTCTTATTCGACTTGCGACGACGGACGATCATTGAATCTGATGCTTTCTTCTTACGTGTGCGGCCTTCAGGTTGACCCCATGGAGTCACTGGGTGACGTCCACCAGAAGTTTTACCTTCACCACCACCGTGTGGGTGATCTACTGGGTTCATAACAACACCGCGAACAGATGGGCGCTTGCCCTTCCAACGCATACGGCCTGCTTTTCCGTAGTTGATATTTCCTTGTTCTGCGTTTCCAACTTCACCAACAGTTGCGCGGCAACGAACATCAACGTTACGAATTTCACCAGATGGCATACGTAGTTGCGCAGTTGCACCTTCTTTAGCAACAAGCTGAACTGATGCACCAGCTGAACGAGCAATCTTTGCTCCTCCACCTGGACGAAGTTCAATTGCGTGAACTGTTGTACCTACTGGAATATTGCGAAGTGGCAAGTTATTGCCTGGCTTGATATCTGCCTTCGGACCGTTTTCAACTGTTGCACCTTGCTCTAATTTATTTGGAGCGATGATGTAACGCTTTTCTCCATCTGCATAATGCAGTAGAGCGATACGTGCTGTGCGGTTTGGGTCGTACTCAATATGAGCGACCTTTGCTGGCACACCATCTTTATCGTTACGGACGAAATCGATGAGGCGATACGCACGCTTGTGACCGCCACCTTGGTGACGAACAGTGATGCGACCTGCATTGTTACGACCACCCTTTGAGTGGATTGGACGTACCAAAGATTTTTCTGGTGTAGAGCGTGTGATTTCAGCGAAATCTGGAACGCTTGCGCCGCGTTGACCCGGGGTCGTTGGCTTTAATTTACGAAGTGCCATGATGATCCTTTTCTCTTAGAAGTCCGCTTTCCCTTAGGAAACCGGTCCCCCGAAGATGTCGATACGGTCGCCAGCTGCTACCTGCACAATTGCGCGCTTTGTGTCTTTACGCTTTCCATCACCGAAACGGGTCTTCTTGTTCTTACCCTGACGGTTCATGGTGTTAACGCTAAGCACCTTTACACCAAATACTTTTTCAACCGCGATCTTGATCTCGGTCTTATTTGCATCAGGTGAAACAATAAATGTGTACTTGTTTTCATCTAGCAATCCGTAGCTCTTTTCAGAGACAACTGGTGCTACTAGTACATCGCGGTAATCTTTCATGCGTTGACCTCGCTCTCACGTGCAACAGCTGTTGCCACTTTACGTGGGCCAGCTAAGAAATCCTTGATCGCACTTTCAGAGAAGACGATGTCATCGCTCTTGAGGATGTCATATGCATTCAACTGATCTGGAACAAGAAGATGTAGGTCATCAGCATTACGAAGTGAACGCCATGCAATATCTTCAGTACGAGAGACAACTACAAGAAGATTCTTGCGTGTGCTGAACTGACGAACTGCTGCGATCGCTGCCTTTGTAGAAGGCGCTGCTGAGATTGAATCCAACACGTGAATACGATCGTTGCGTTGGCGATCTGAAAGAACTCCGCGCAAAGCTGCAGCAATCATTTTCTTAGGTGTGCGTTGGAAATAAGTACGTGGGCGAACAGCATGTGCTGCACCACCACCACGTTGCAAAGGAGCGCGGATAGAACCCTGACGGGCGCGTCCAGTTCCCTTTTGCTTGAATGGCTTCTTACCTGAACCCGATGTTTCACCACGGTTCTTCGCCTTTTGAGTACCTTGACGTGCAGCAGCAAGTTGCGCTGTAACGACTTGGTGAATCAATGGAACGTTTGTCTGTGCATCGAAGATTTCAGCAGGTAGATCTACTGATCCAACCTTCTTGCCTTCGGTGTTTTTTACTTCAAGAGTAAGCGCCATGATTATGCACCAGCCTTTGCAGTTTCAAAGATCGCATGCTTTGCAGCTGAGCGAATGAAAACTAGTTGTCCATCAGGACCAGGAACTGATCCCTTGATTAGAAGTAAGTTGCGGTCTGCATCAACAGAATGAACAACAAGATTTTGAGTTGTAACGCGAACGCCACCCATAACTCCTGCCATACGCATTCCCTTGAAAACACGACCTGGTGTTGAACATGCACCGATTGAACCTGGCATACGGTGCTTACGATCTACACCGTGAGATGAACCAAGACCACCGAAACCGTGGCGCTTCATAACACCAGCAGTTCCTTTACCAGTACTTGTTCCAGTTGCATCGACTAATTCACCAGCTGCGAAAACTGTTGCACCGAGTTCTTGTCCAACTGAATAAGAAGTTGTATCAAGTGTGCGAAGTTCTGCAACAGAGCGACGTGGTGTCACGCCAGCTTTAGCGAAGTGGCCAAGAAGTGGCTTAGTAATTTTCTTTGGGTCAATTGCACCGAACGCGATTTGAACTGCTGAATAACCATCTTTTTCAGGAGTACGAATCTGCGTAACTACGCATGGACCAGCTTCAACAACGGTTACTGGAACCATCTTGTTGTTAGCATCAAAAACCTGTGTCATTCCAAGTTTCTTACCGAGGACGCCCTTGATGGACGAGCCAGCGCCTTGAGTTGTATATGTCATTTACTGTCGTCCTTTCCTTAGAGCTTAATCTCGATGTCGACGCCTGCAGGTAGATCAAGACGCATCAATGAATCAACAGTCTTAGGTGTTGGGTCGATGATGTCGATTAAGCGCTTGTGTGTGCGCATCTCGAAATGTTCGCGGCTGTCCTTGTATTTGTGAGGAGAGCGAATCACACAGTATGTGTTCTTCTCTGTAGGTAGCGGCACTGGGCCAGCAACAGTTGCACCAGTGCGCTCGACTGTCTCAACGATTTTCTTCGCTGAAGAGTCAATCACCTCATGGTCGTAGGCCTTGAGTCGAATGCGGATCTTTTGTCCCGCCATGTCGTTCTCCTTCTTAGTAATTCTTCGTTTTAAATTTAATTGTCAAGCTTTTGTTTTGTGCCCGGCGGTTTTTATGCCGCCGGGCTCAAACATTTACAACGTATGTAGTACTTACTTCTTAATCTTTGTAACGCGACCAGCACCTACTGTGCGGCCACCTTCACGGATTGCGAAGCGAAGTCCTTCTTCCATAGCGATTGGCTGGATGAGAGTTACTGCCATCTCAGTGTTATCGCCAGGCATAACCATTTCGGTTCCTGCTGGAAGTGTTACAACACCAGTCACGTCAGTTGTACGGAAGTAGAACTGTGGACGGTAGTTGTT
>CAIXDY010000134.1 GCA_903918325.1 uncultured Actinomycetes bacterium | reverse complement strand
ATGCTCAAATCACTGGAAGCTTCACACAATTGGAAGCACAAGATTTAGCAAATGTTTTGAAGTATGGAGCGTTGCCTTTGGCTTTTGATCGCGGTGAAGTACAACAGATTTCGCCAACTCTTGGTTCTGATCAGCTACGCGCAGGCCTAATCGCCGGTGGTATCGGTCTTGGTTTAGTACTTCTGTATTCACTTCTTTATTACCGTGGGCTCGGCTTAGTTACTTTTGGTTCATTGACAGTTGCGGGCAGCCTGGTTTACTTACTGTTCCTGTTGCTTGGAAAGTGGATCTCATTCACCTTAACTTTGGCGGGAATTGCCGGTGCCATCGTTGCTATTGGTGTTACTGCTGACTCGTTTATCGTTTACTTTGAACGTGTTCGCGATGAAATTCGTGAAGGTCGATCATTGCGCACGGCCGTTGAAACTGGATGGGCGCGTGCACGTCGAACAATTCTGGTAGCTGACTTCGTTTCAATCATTGCCGCAGTTCTGCTGTATTTCTTCGCTGTGGGCGGCGTACGTGGTTTCGCTTTCACTTTAGGTTTGACCACATTGGTCGACTTAATTGTGGTGTTTGTCTTCACTAAACCACTTCTAACGATTTTAGCTCGTTACACATTCTTCTCATCCGGTCACCGATTCTCTGGGCTTTCAGCTAAGAGCACCGGAACACTGCCAGTAACAAAGGAGGCATAAGCAATGTCTAAACTTTCAGGTCTAGGTGGTCGTCTTTACCGCGGTGAGACATCAGTTGATTTCATTGGTCGACGTCGCCGTTGGTATGCAGTTTCAGGTCTGTTCATCATTGTGTCGATTGCGGCGTTATCGTTACAAGGGCTGCACTTAGGTATCGAATTTAAAGGTGGATCCTCATTTACTGTTTCAAAAGCTGGGGCTTCAATCGCCGATGCTCGCGCTGCAGTAGGAGCAGTTGGAATTCCCGGAGAAATTATTGTTCAGAATATTGGAACTAACAAAGTTCGCGTACAAACTGGTGCCTTAGATAGCGTACAAAATAATGCAGTTCAAGATGCGCTGGCCGCAAAGTTTGCAGTGTCAGTCGACACCATTGATTCTCAAATTATTGGGCCGTCGTGGGGTAAAGAAATTACGCGCAAAGCTCTGTATGGCCTATTCGGATTTTTGATCTGCGTCGTGCTTTATTTAGCAATGGCTTTTGAGCCAAAGATGGCAATCGCAGCAATAATTGCCGTTATCCACGACGTCTTCATTACCGTTGGAATTTATGCACTGATTGGTTTTGATGTAACCCCGGCCACCGTCATCGGTTTCTTAACAATTTTGGGTTACTCCCTCTATGACACGGTGGTGGTCTTCGACCGCGTTCGTGAAAATACTCGCACCATCACAGCAAGTTCTAAAAGTACTTTTTCACAGGCCGTTAACTTGGCAGTCAATCAGTCATTAGTTCGATCATTTAACACCTCGTTCATCGCCCTTCTTCCTGTTGGCGCAATTCTCTTCGTTGGAGCCGGTCTACTTGGCGCAGGTACTCTCAAGGATCTTTCACTGGCACTATTTATCGGTCTAGCAATTGGTACATATTCATCGGTATTTATTGCACCACCTGTTCTAGCGCAACTTCGCGAAAAAGAACCGGCAATGATGGCTTTAGCTAAGCGAGTAAATGCTCGTACGTCACCAGTTTCTGTGGCAGCAGTTACACCATCAGAGACCGGTGAACGACGTGGACCTCGTAACCAACCAAAGCGCAAACATCGCAAATAGCGGTTACTGAATGAATACTTTGATTGCACCGGTGATCAGTGCGCTCAAAGAGAATCATGCCACCAGCAATTTTGCTGATGTAGAGCGTGCTTTTGACGTAGCGGAAAAAGCTCACGAAGGTCAGTTACGTAAATCTGGAGATGCTTACATCACCCATCCAGTTGCCGTTGCGAATATTTTGGCTGAACTTGGATTGAACTCTGAAACAATTATTGCTGCCTTATTACATGACACCGTTGAAGATACGCCTTATTCGCTCAAGGATTTGCGCCGCGACTTTGGTGATGAAATAGCTGGGTTAGTTGATGGCGTTACTAAGTTGGACAAACTTACTTATGGACCTACGGCTGAGGCTGAGACCGTTCGCAAAATGGTTGTTGCTATGTCGCGTGACATACGAGTTCTAGTTATTAAGTTAGCAGATCGTCTCCATAATGCCCGTACATGGAAATATGTTTCACCCGACAGTGCCATACGTAAAGCGCGTGAGACGTTAGATATTTACGCGCCACTTGCGCATCGTCTTGGAATGAATGCCATTAAATGGGAGTTAGAAGATCTCTCGTT
>CAIXDY010000133.1 GCA_903918325.1 uncultured Actinomycetes bacterium | reverse complement strand
TTAACATCAAAGTTATGAACAATTTTCTGTTCGCTGCCACTGCCACGGGCAGCGCCTTGCTTCCAACCGGAGAGTTTTCCAATAGTTTCACGGCGTGAAGCCCGGACAACTTGTGAAGGCAAAAAGGATTCAATCTTTCCTTCATCTCCAACGATTGTCAGAATTTCTTTATCGAAAGTACCTTCACCAAACATGCAGAGATCCAACATCGCGCGAGCACCATTTGCATATTCCAAAACCACATAAGCGTTATCCAACATATTTGCTTGCTTGCCATCATATTTTTCATCCAAGTGATTCACACTTTGGCCACCCGATGCAAAGACTCGAATTGGTTGTTGACCAATGACGATGTCCATCAGATTAAAGTAGTGACAACATTTTTCAACAAGAGTTCCGCCAGTACGTTCTGCGAAGCGATTCCAGTTATCAACTTTTGGATAAAAAGGCTCGCGGTGTTCGCGAATTGAAACTTGGTGAATCTTTCCTGCTTCGCCTTCTTTGGCGCGTGCAATTGCTTCGGCAACTGGTGGCATGAATCGATATTCCAGCCCCATCCATGTCAGCGCACTTCTTTTTGCATCCCATTCAAGTATGGATTTCAAATCTTCAACCGTTGTTGCTAATGGTTTCTCAACAAAGACGGCAACATCACTGGCAAGGACATCTTTTAGAACTGCCGTATGTGTGTCGTTAGGAGTTGCGATGATTACTGCATCGACTAAACCTGAATCTAAAAGTGCACGGTGATCACTAAATACTGCAGCTCCCGGTGCCATTGCTAAGGCCGCTTGTCGGGATGGCTCGAAAGGGTCGCTAATGGCAGTTACCGATGCCCCGCCCATGACCTTTACGTTTTCAATGTGCTCGCGGCCCATGCTGCCGGCGCCGATAATTCCGTACCGAAGCTCTGATTTCATAGCCACAGGTTAGACCACTGGGAGAAATTTGGGCAGGGGGCTAGACGAGACGCGCTTGAAAGCTCTAGACTCCGCCAAGAGGTCAGACCACTACCGATTTATAGCAATGAGAGGCGTGTGTAGATATGGCAATAACACCACCGCAGTTCCTGCTCCATCACGATGGTGACAATGTCGCCGTTGCGATGACAGATCTGCAACCCGGAACCCTTCATGGGCGTTCGGTAAAAGAGGGAACCGAGAGCGATGCGGTTTTAAACCACGCAATTCCGCTCGGACATAAATTTGCACTCGCAGATCTTGCAGAGGGCGACGCAATTATTAAGTACGGCATCAAAGTCGGACTTGCATCAGCTGCCATCAAAAAAGGCGATTACATTCACACACACAACATGAGGAGTTATCGATGGGAAGCAAGCCGCGCTTAATGGGATATCGCCGTGAAAACGGCACGATGGGTATCCGCAATCACGTCATAATTTTGCCTCTAGATGATCTTTCAAATGCAGCTGCAGAAGCTGTTGCAAAAGTTATCCCTGGCACGATGGCACTACCTCACGCATTTGGTCGTTTGCAGTTCGGTGAAGATCTTCAATTAACTTTTGACACACTTATCGGTACTGGCGTTAATGCAAACGTTGCAGCAGTTGTTGTTATTGGAATCGAACCAAAATGGACACAACGTGTTGCTGATGGAATTGCAAAGACTGGAAAGCCAGTTGCCGCATTTTCAATTGAAGGAAAAGGTGACCTACAAGTTATTCAGGAAGCTAGCCGCGTAGCAGCAATGTTCTTACAAGATGCATCTGGTCTTGTTCGCACTGAAGCTGAAATGGGCGACATGATTATGTCAATCAAGTGCGGCGAATCAGATACAACTTCTGGTCTTGGCTCTTGCCCAACAACATCACAAGCTGTTGATCGTTGGGTTGATGCTGGTGGAACTGTGTTCTTCGGTGAAACTTCAGAGTTAACTGGCGGAGAACACCTCATTGCAGAACGCTGCATTGATGCTGCAACTCGTGACTTATTCCAACTTACTTATGACAACTACATCAAAGTTATTGAAGCAACTGGCGCAAACCTTCTTGGTTCACAACCAACTCAAGGAAATATTGCCGGTGGTTTAACAACTATCGAAGAGAAGGCACTTGGAAACATTGCTAAGACTGGCTCCGTCCCAGTTGTTGGCGTTCTCAAGCCGGCCGAAATGCCTAGCGCTTCAAAGCCTGGCTTGTACTTCATGGACTCTTCATCAGCGGCCGCAGAGTGCGTAACGCTTATGGCAGCGGGCGGCGCAGTAATTCACTTGTTCCCAACTGGACAAGGAAACGTTATCGGCAACCCAATCGTTCCGGTTTTGAAGTTAACAGCAAATATCAAGACAGCAAAGTCAATGACTGAGCACATCGATCTTGATGTTTCTGGTCTGCTTCGTTACGAATACGATCTAACAAAGGCTGGCGACATGATGATGGATGTCATTTATGACACTGTTAATGGTCGTCTGTGCAAGGCTGAAGTTATGGGTCACCGTGAATTCACATTTACAAAGTTATACATATCTGCATAATGATTCTCATCTCTGAAGATGTATGGGGAACTCCCTTCCAAAGACTGGAGGGGAGTTTTCCCATTGTCCGAAATGATGATTTATGGAATGACCCTGAAGCGCTCAAGAAAGAGATTGCATCTGCAACGGCATTAGTTGTAAGAAATCGAACAAAAGTAACGGCAGAAATAATTGCTGCGGCACCGAAATTAAAAGTAATTGCCCGAGCTGGAGTTGGCTTAGACAATATTGATATTAAAGCTGCCGATGCAGCTGGAGTAGTTGTAGTGGCAGGGTTAGGGGCTAACGCCGTCAGTGTTGGCGAATTAACTGTGGGTTTAGCGCTGGCGTTACTACGCAATATTCCAGCCCATGATGAAGCTACGCGTGCAGGCGGTTGGGTTCGCACTCCCGGCCGTGAACTTTCTGGATTGACTTGGGGACTCTTAGGTTGTGGCGCCACTGGTTTAGCTACCGCAAAATTATTACAAGGTTTTGGTTGCACAATTTTAGGTTTCGATCCGTATGCAAAGAATTTAAGCGGAGTTGAATTAACTACTTTTGAGGATGTTTTAAAGCGCAGCGATGTTGTAAGTATTCACATGCCTTCAACCCCTGAAACAAATGGCGTAATTAATGCGCAAACTTTGGCATTAATGAAGCCAGAAGCAATCATCGTAAATGTTGGCCGCGGGGAAGTAATAAATGAAGTCGACCTTATGACCGCCCTTAAAGCCAAGAAAATTGCTGGGGCTGCACTAGATGTTCGCGCTCAAGAACCACCAGTTGTGGGGGATATGGAAAATATTTCAAATCTGATTCTTACCCCTCACGTTGCAGGTATCACCAGCCAAAGCCAACTTCGCATTAACGAGATTCTGAGCTCAAATATCGCCCTCGTTCTTCAATCCAAACCAGCAACCCATGCCGTAGGCGCTTTGAAAGAAAGTAGTAACTAATGCCGCAACTTACGGTTGGCGTTGCTATAGAGCGAGCTCAAAAACTTTTAGAAGCCGCTGGCGTACCTTCGAAAGAAGCTGCAACGACAGCACGTTGCATTGTTGCAAGTGATCGCTGGGGAATTGGAAGTCACGGTTTAATGCGCCTTCCTTTCTATCTTTCCCGTTTACAAGCCGGTGGTATTAATCCAAAAGCAGAGTTAAAAACCGTTACAGATTTACCAAGCCTTGTTGTCTTTGATGGCGATGATGGTCTTGGCCATTGGCAGTTACAAAACGCCGCCGAACTTGCTACAAAACGCGCACTCGTAAATGGAATCGCGGCAGTTGGTGTTGGTCGTTCTAATCACTGCGGTGCTTTAGGAATTTATGTCTGGCCAATGATTAATCAAGGTTTAGTAGGTATTGCTTTTAGTACCGGCCCAGCGGTGATGCCACCTTGGGGTGGAAACAAAAGTTTATTATCAACATCACCAATTGCTGCGGGTATTCCAACTAACCCGCCGACAGTTGTTGACTTAGCGACCAGTGCAGTAGCGCGTGGAAAAATTCAAGCAAAAGCGCAAGCAGGTGCCGAGTTAGAACCAGGTTGGGCATTTACTAAAGATGGTGCACCAACTACTGATGCCAAAGAAGCATTAGCTGGAATGCTCGCACCTCTTGGCGGAGTTAAAGGTTATGCCGTTGCGGTTTTAGTTGAATCCCTTACTGGAATGCTAATCGGACCAACGCTTGCTAAGAATATCCCAGATATGTTTGCGGCCGATCAAAATGCACTGCCGCAACAAATCTCACATTTCATTATTGCTATTGATGCGTCAAAGCTTTCAGTTGATGGAAATAATTCTCGAACTGCCGATTTTGCTAATGAAGTTAAAGCTGCTGGCGGTCGATTGCCTGGTTCGAATCGAGTGAACCCAGAGGCATTGAACTTAAATGATGAAATAACAATCACTGATCAAGTTTTTGCACAGTTGGGCTTTTAAATGGTAAAAACATACCTGCCAGGTTTCGCACTCATTTCAGCTCTAGTTGCCGTCGCATTTGAAATAAATCATCAACAATCAGCTATTAGCCCACTTGCCCTATGCG
>CAIXDY010000132.1 GCA_903918325.1 uncultured Actinomycetes bacterium | reverse complement strand
GTTGGAAGCAACATCAAAATCAACTAAATGCTCCATAAAGAAGTCAGCACCTAACTGCCATTCTAAATGTAAATCCTTAACTAAGAAGGAAGCAACAACCATGCGCGTGCGATTGTGCATCCATCCTTCGCGCAAAAGTTGTCGCATCGCCGCATCTACAAATGGGTAACCTGTAGTTCCAGTTTTCCACGCTTCAAACGCTGAATCCGGTTTGTTGTAACGCATATCTGCAAACTTAGGTGAGTAATAATCTTTATCTGTGTGCGGATTGTTAAACAACACATCAGCATAAAATTCACGCCAAGCAATCTCTTTGCGAAAAGTATCGTGAGCTTTACTTTCCCCTAAAGGCGCAAGCAGTGTGCGGGGATGAATCTCGCCCCACTTAAGGTGCGCACTTAATTTGCTCGTGCCATCGATTCCTGCCAAATTTCGAGCCACATCGTAATTATCTAAACCTGTTTTTTGAAATAATTTCCACCGGGCTAATGCCGCTTTTTCTCCGGCCGCAGTAATAACTGCACCATTAGGGGTTGGCCAATCTGGAAAATTACGATCACTTGCCGGTGGCGTTACACAATTAATTTTTTTCGGAGTATCTGCAGGTTTTCTCCAACCATGCAGACACCAACCGCGATAGAACGGCGTATAAACCTTGTACGGAGTTGCATCACTTGGCTTTAAAACCCGCCCTGGTGCAACTGCATAAGGGCTTCCAGTTCGAACTAATGGGATTCCGGCAGCTTCAACGCGTTCATCACGTGCTGCGCCATATGGCTCGTATTCAGTGGATATATGCACCGACGTTGCACCATAGCGCTGCATTAACTCTTTAAGAACTTCCACTTGGTCACCGACCATCACATGCAATGAATTGCCAAGTGATTCATCGAGGGCGCGCAATGATTGAGCTAAATAAGTCAATCTTTTGCTTCCAGTTGCATTGATAAGTTTTTTGTCCAAAATAAAGACAGGAACAATCTCATCACTAGCAGCAATGGCTTCTAATAACGCTGGGTGATCGCCTATGCGAAGGTCGCGACGAAACCACATAATGCTTCGTTTCGGCGCAGACATGGGTAGATTTAACCAGTATGAAAGAGATTAAGCGCTTCCAAATACGCGGCGTTGCCGGTGAAGTAAAGCGCGTCGATTTCAATGGCCGCACTGTGGATTATTGGCTGCCCAAGGCGCCAGCAACCCACTTGCTCATTGCCCACGATGGCCAAAATATTTTTGATGGTCGTACATCCACGCACCGGGGGCAAACCTGGAAAATGGCACAGTCGGCAATTCGCGTGAGTGCTGAGTTAGGGATAAATCCGCCGGCAATAATCGGTGTGTGGCACAGCAGTACAAAGGAAGATCCTTGGGGCCGCGGGAAAGACTTAGTGCCAGAAAAATACTTTCGTGATGGAATTTCTGTTCAAAGTGAATTTGCTAAAGTATTTCAACCAGAAATGCTCCACGGAGATTCTTACTTACGTTCAATTATTGATGAATATATTCCAGCAATTGCACCTGGGATTTCAGCGACCAATACTGCGATGATTGGCTCATCTATGGGCGCTCTTGCAACGTTATATGCGCAGGCACAATTACCCGAAAAATTTCTAACTGCACTTGCCCTTTCAACACATTGGCCATTCGGTGGAGATGCTTTAGTCGAGCGAACTATTAATTCTTTGCCACAGGCCGGCTCACATAAAATTTGGATGAGCCACGGAAGTAAAGGTTTAGATGCGCAGTACGCGCCGTTCCAGCAGTTGGCAGATAAATTAATGAAGGAGCGCGGTTACCTGCCCCATGATTTTGTGAGCAAGATTTATGAACGTAGTGGCCACAATGAAAGATCATGGGCTAAGTACTTAGACCAACCAATGAGGTTCTGGCTTACTGCTTAACGTGCGAGTTAGGCAGTAGGTATATCAATGTTGGTATGTGGAAGCTCAAAAGTAGTTCCTTTTGAATTTGTTACTACTGCGCGAAGTTCTAGTTTTTTACCTGGGTATTCCAATGGATCGATGTAAACACTGTACGGAGCGCCAGTATCACTGCCCAAAGAAATCCAAGGTTGATCGGCTCCAGTTCTGCAGTAGAAAGTAACTTTGACTAAATCCTTTGAAGTAACCGAGGCTTTAGTTTCAAAATAACCAGATAGGAAATCCATGGTGGAAGTAATTTTTCCAACTTTCACATCGGTCTTATCAATCGGCTTGTTGGCCTTTAAAACCACGGTAGTAAGCGCCGGAACTGTGAAAGTGAGGTTTTCATTTTTTATGGAAGGAGTTGCTTTGCCCAGCAGTAGTTTCCAACCACCCGTTGATGTTGCCGTTGTAACCGTAGTTTTCACTGGCTTATTTGAGTTATTAAAAGCCACTACGTACTCGCGACCTTCAATATCGTCCTTCTTAGATATTACTAAGAGCGAATCTTTGGCTGAACGTATTTGCATCACCGAGTTCGCTAACCCTGGATTCGCCCCTCGAAGCTTGGCCAACTCTTTAAGGTAAATCGCAATTGGGTTGGTATCAGTGATTGCAAAAGAATCGCCAGAACCGACTGGTTTACTTCCGATACGGGGTTCGGTTTTCCAAACACTCACTTTGGTCGCAAACATATCTTGGCGAGCCATCTGATCGTTACCGGCACCACTACCTGTCATACCTACTTCATCACCGTAGTAAACCGTTGGAATGCCCCTAGTTAAATACATCAAAGCGTTTCCGAGCAGAACACGTGGCAGTAATTCATTGGGGTTGTTAATTCTCTTCGATTCAATAATTTTTCCAGAACGGCCCATATCGTGATTACCCAAGAAAGTAACTAAGTTACTAGCATTTGAAGTAGCGCTGGTATAGACGTCATCATAAGCAAAAAGAGTGTCCAGAACAGAAGCATCGGAATATCCCGAAGCAAACTCGGTAGCTAAACTCTGAAAAGGAAAATCGAGGACTGTCTGAATTTTGTTGCGCCGTACATAATTCATCAAGTTGATTGGATTGACATCATAAACTTCGCCAAAAGTAGTGAAGTTATCGATCCCTACTGATTTTGCAGCTGCATTAATTTGAGGTGACCAGTTTTTGAAAAAGTTGTCATCTACATGCCGCGCGGTATCTACACGAAATCCTACGAAACCATAATTCTTAATCCATTGACTGTAAACATCGGCCCAACCGTTGTAAACAACGGGCTTTTCAGTGGCTACATCATCTAAGCCATAGAAATCTCCGATCTGAATGCATGGGCCATCTCCCCAGCAGTTACTC
This sequence comes from uncultured Actinomycetes bacterium, assembly GCA_903918325.1. Classification (GTDB taxonomy): domain Bacteria; phylum Actinomycetota; class Actinomycetes; order Nanopelagicales; family Nanopelagicaceae; genus Planktophila. The sequence continues at coordinate 2,898 of CAIXDY010000132.1, read as the reverse complement.
ATAGGGCCCACGTTGTGATAATTACTTAAATCATTGAGCCACGCTGGATTTTTAGCGTTTTCTTGTCCAGCTGGAATGTAGGCAGTGTGATCGTTGTAAGCGATTACGTCGCCCGTGTGATTTGTAACAATATCTAGAATCAACTTTAAATTTAATTTCTTTGCGCAATCGGCAAAAGCAATCAGATCGGCTTTAGTGCCAAGATGCGGATCAACATTGAGGAAATCAACGCCCCAATAGCCGTGATAGCCCGCACCGCTGGGAGTTGGTTTCTGTTGGACGACTAAAGGTGTCACCCAGACTGCCGTGAAACCTAACTTCTTGATTCGAGCTAATCCATTATCTCCTGGACTACAGGTACCAGTTAATCCTTTTAAATCACCGCCGTGAAAGAAAGCTGTGTCCTTAGGGTTATAACCCGGTGATGCGTCATTTGAAGTATCGCCATTTGAGTAGCGATCTGGCATTACAAAATAAATAAGATCTTTGGATAACCCAACTGCAACTGAGTCAGTAACTGGCGATGCCGCAAATGAAGTTGCTGCAATGGTTAAAAAGAGCGATGTGGCAAGAAAAAGCGCCAACTTCTTTTTCAAAACTAACCCTTAACCGAACCTGCAGTTAATCCGCTGACGATATATTTTTGTAAAGACAAGAAGATAATCACAATTGGGATTGAAGCCAGAATAGATCCAGCGGCAAATGGTCCCCAGTTTTGCGAATATTGACCGCCAATGAACTGCTGCAAACCAACTGCGACCGTGCGATTATTCATATCCACTAAGAAGAGTCGGGCAAGAATAAATTCGTTGAAAGTTCCGATAAAACTGAGCAGTGATACAACTGCAAGAACTGGCGCGGCTAAAGGGACGAAAATTAACCAGTACGTTTGAACTTCTGACGCGCCATCAATCTTTGCCGCTTCATCTAACTCTGCCGGAATTGAATCAACAAAACCTTTCAAGAGCCAGATATTGACGCCCATGGCACCGCCCAGATAAACCAGCAGCAGACCAGGTTTAGTACCTAAACCAATCGCAGGGGCAAAGCCACCTACGCGTTCCATGATTACGTACACGGCAGAGATAGCTAAAATAGCCGGGAACATCTGCACTAATAGAAGTAATTGAATTCCAGTTTTACGTCCTTTAAAGGCTAAGCGGCTAAAAGCAAAAGCTGATGCTGAGCCAATCATGACTGAAAGAACTGAAACCGAGCCCGCAATTATCAGCGAATTCTTCACCCAAGTTAAATAAGGAATTGCTGGGTTATTAAAGAGCAGGTGGTAATTCTTGAATGAAATCTCATGTGGGACAAAAGATGTCAACTGCAAGCTACCTGAAGAAGCAAATGAGGAAATGACAACTAAATACAAAGGGAAAAGTGAGAATAGGCAAACACCGACGGCAATAATGTGCCGCCATGAATCATGCATAAGCCATTTTTTCATGCGAAAGTATCCAATACTTTAGATTTTCGCAGTCCGTACAGAGAAATTGAAGCGACAAGTACGAAGATAATTAACGAGATTGCACTTGCTAAACCAAGATCTTGAGTACCGGCACCAAATGCAATCTTGTAAGTATAGCTAATTAAAATATCGGTTGCTCCTGCAATTTGTCCATCCAACTCATTGCGTGGGCCACCACCGGTGAGCAGATAAATAAGGTTGAAGTTATTAAAATTAAAAGCAAAAGATGCGATCAGAAGTGGTGAAAGAATTTGAAGAAGCAGCGGCAGCGTAATCTTTCTAAATATTTGCCGAGGGTTTGCTCCATCAATTGCGGCAGCTTCTAATAATTCACTTGGAATGGCTTGCAAGGATCCACTTGAGATTAAATAGAAGTAAGGGAAACCCAGCCAAAGGTTTACCAAAATAACGGCAACTCGGGCAAAATTGGGATCAGAGAACCAAGCAATATGCGTTCCAAGCAAAGTATTAATGGCGCCAAACTCAGTATTAAACATTCCGCCCCAGATTAAAATACTCATAACGCTGGGCATCGCATAAGGCAAAACTAAAATTGATCGATAAATTCGGCGGCCGTGGATTGGCTTGTTAAGTGCAAGAGCCAGTAGTAAACCTAAAGCAAAAGTTGTTAAAACTGTCAGTGAAGCAAAAACCACGGTCCAAATAAATACTCGGACTAAGGGGCCGCGCACTCGTGGATCAGAAATAATCTTTGTATAGTTTTCAAACCAAATTGGTGCACGCCAGCCCGGCTCAAGAATTGCCGCTTTATTATCGGGTTGGGCGTAATTTCCGCGTCCGTTGTCCTTATATACCGCGCCGTCTATAAGGCTTTTAAATTCATCTTGAGCTGGCAAGTATTCCAACGCTTGCTCTGAAACAACGCCAGCATCAAAGCCCTCAAGGGCAATGAAAGTTTTGTCTAGATACTTGAAATGAATATTTGAATACGAAGTATCGGCATTGCCCATTTGGGCATCGGTTAATGCAGTGAAATTTGGTGCCGTAATAGCCACACCATTTGGATCTAGAGTTACATCGCGTGCATCTACAGGAATCCTGGAATCGGCGGTGGAGACAAAATATTTTAAGTTAGCGATATCTGAGACAAGAATTGCGGACTGTCCATTGAGCGTACCTAGTTTGATGTCAAAGGATTCACCTGAAGGCGCGGCCTGAATTGCACGGGCCTTGATCTGAATTATCGCTTCTTGCTTTGAGATAATATTGCCAGTTTTATAGTTAAAACCCGACATGGTTACGGTATAAAGGATTGGTCCAATAACAAAAGCAATAAGCAAAAGAATTCCAGGGATAAAGAATTTAAGTGGAATCGAAATCTTCGTTAGATAAGTCAGGGCTATTGCTAAAACTGTTAAAGCTAAAAATCCAGAAATTACATATTCCTGTTGGGCAAATGCGCTCTG
>CAIXDY010000131.1 GCA_903918325.1 uncultured Actinomycetes bacterium | reverse complement strand
CAGCAAAAATAGCACCGATTCCAGTCAAGTGAGATTCCCAACCTTGTGCATTGCCAAACCCATTGGTGTAGTACCGAATGGCATTGACAATAGCTGGCAATGAAGGCTTTTTGTTTGACAGGGTCTCGGTTGCACTTGATGCTGAAATTGGAATGCTGGCTAACAGCGCATCATTTTTAGCCGAAGGGAAAGCAAAAATTTTTGCGTTAGGGATCAAGAAACTGCCAATAGTGCGATCAATAGTTTTTCCATCACTGCCTACAAGTTTTGCGCCATTAACATCAACTAGCGGCTTTTCTGCTAAGCCTGCAAAGAAAATATTTGCTGCAGCAACTTTGCTTTGGTCTACAGTGCCAATAAATAAAGCAAGAGCGGGGAATGAATCAAAAGTTGCGCCCTGGAATTTCTTTGACTCTTCTGAAACCAATTGTGATTCGGCACTTGCCGGTAAAAACTTCGTGTTGTCATTTTTTTGTACGGTAGATAGCTGGCCGAACATGGGCCCAGCAACTCCAGAGATTGCCAACCAGGCAACAATCATGATGATGGCAAACCAGAGTGGTTTTCGCCCTTTTACTGGGGTAAGTGTGGAATTCGACACGATGAAGTAGACCTTTCGTACTGCCAATGGCTTCTTAATTGGTAAGGAGGCAAGCCTACCTTTAGGCTAGAGATGTGCCTGTTGCGACCTCGCCGAAGGAAAGTGTGATTGCCCTCAATCGCCATGGCCTCATTGATTATGAAAAAGCGTGGCAGGTACAACGCACAATTCATAGTGAAGTTGCCGAGGGTAGCCGTCCAAATACTTTGTTATTACTTGAGCACCCATCGGTCTATACCGCCGGTCGGCGAACTTTAGATTCAGAAAAACCCCAGGATGGCACGCCAGTAATTGACGTCGATCGCGGCGGAAAAATTACGTGGCACGGTCCTGGCCAGCTTGTTGGTTATCCAATTGTAAAACTTTCCCAACCCCATGAACTTGTTGGTTTCGTGCGAGAGATTGAACGTGGACTGATCAATGTCTGTGCTGACTTAGGGATTTCTGCAACATGCGTCACTGGTCGTTCTGGCGTTTGGGTCCAAGATGCAAAAGGTGATCGTAAAATTGCCGCAATAGGAATTCGTGTGAGCAAAGGTGTAACCATGCATGGATTCGCACTTAATATCTGTCCAGATTTAAATGCTTTCGACAAAATCATTCCCTGCGGCATTGCTGATGCCGATGTCACCTCGATTTCTAGAGAATTAGGCACTAATGTTACGGTCGAAGAGGTATCACCCTTGGTTGAACGACATATTTTTGAGTCACTCAGAAAGGTGAGCGCATGACGTTAGCTCCTGAAGGTCGTAAATTAATCCGCATTGAAGCGCGTAATGCCGAAGTACCAATTGAGCGCAAACCGGAGTGGATTAAGACCAAGGCGCATATGGGAACGGAATACACACGCCTCCATGCTCTTGTGAAGAGTGAGGGCTTACACACTGTTTGCCAAGAAGCCGCTTGTCCAAATATTTTTGAATGTTGGGAAGATAAAGAGGCCACATTTTTAATTGGTGGCGACAAATGCACACGTCGCTGTGATTTCTGTAATATCGATACTGGAAAACCTGATCCACTCGATCGCACCGAGCCGCGAAAAGTAGCTGAATCTGTTAAAGCTATGGGATTAAAGTACGCAACCATTACAGGTGTAACTCGCGACGATTTACCTGACGAAGGCGCCTGGTTATATGCCGAAACTATTCGTCAAGTTCACGAATTAAACCCCGGTTGTGGTGTTGAAATGTTAGCGCCAGATTTTCACGCTAAATCCGAACTGCTCAATGAGATCTTCGAAACGCGTCCTGAGGTCTTTGCGCACAATCTAGAGACGGTTCCGCGCATTTTTAAACGAATTCGTCCCGCATTTACTTACGAAAAATCTTTAACCGTTATATCAATGGCACGTAATTTTGGTCTCATTACTAAATCAAATCTCATTCTTGGTTTGGGCGAAACCCGTGAAGAAATTTCTCAAGCACTTGTTGATCTTCACGATGCCGGTTGTGACTTAATCACTATTACTCAGTATTTGCGTCCCACAAATCGCCATCATCCAGTAGAACGTTGGGTAAAGCCTGAAGAGTTTGTGGAACTATCAAAAGAGGCAACCGATATTGGCTTCCTTGGGGTAATGAGTGGGCCACTCGTACGTTCAAGTTATCGTGCGGGTCGCCTATACAAACAGGCGATTGAAGCTAAAGCAATTCATGGCTGATCTTGTTTATCCCCCAGTCATTGTTGCTATAAAAGCTTTTTGGAAATATCTAGGACTGCAATTTGATTTCAAAGGTGAAGAAAATATTCCCCGAAAAGATGGTGCTATCTTGGCTATCAATCACATTGGCTATTTAGATTTCGCCCTTACTGGAACCGCTGCGCTACCGGCCGGGCGCTATGTACGATTTATGGCCAAGAAAGAAATTTTCGACAATAAAATTGCTGGCCCTTTGATGCGCGGCATGCACCATATAAATGTTGATCGTAGCAATGGTTCTGCATCATTTGTGACGGCACTTCGCGCGCTCAAAGCCGGAGAAATTATTGGAATTTTTCCTGAAGGTACTGTCTCAACATCTTTTGAAATCAAAGAGCTGAAATCAGGTGCCGTTCGACTAGCAATGGGTGCCGGAGTTCCCATTATTCCGACAATCGTGTGGGGCAGTCAGCGTGTTTGGACTAAAGGTGTTAAACGAAATCTGAAACGAAATAACTTCCCGATTACCGTGCGCT
>CAIXDY010000130.1 GCA_903918325.1 uncultured Actinomycetes bacterium | reverse complement strand
TGCGCACGGTACATCTCGAGCTTGGCGCGGGTATCGGCAATATCTAAGTTACGCATTGTTAATTGACCAATTCGATCAACTGGGCCAAAAGCTGCGTTTTCGGTGCGCTCCATTGAAAGTTTTTCTGGGGCATAACTCAGCGCTGGACCAGTTGTATTAATAATTGAATAGTCATCACCACGGCGTAGTCGCATGGTTACTTCGCCAGTAACTGCAGATGCCACCCAACGTTGCAGCGATTCACGCAGCATCAAGCTTTGTGGATCTAACCAGCGACCTTCATACAAAAGGCGACCTAAGCGGCGACCTTCAGCAGGGTAGTTAGCAATAGTGTCTTCATTATGAATTGCGCTAATTAAACGCTCATAAGCAAAAAATAACAGCGCCATTCCTGGAGCTTCATAAATGCCACGGCTCTTAGCTTCAATAATGCGGTTCTCAATTTGATCAGCCATCCCAAGACCATGGCGGCCACCGATTGCATTGGCTTCTTTCATCAAAGCAACTACATCATCAAAGTTCTTACCGTTAATTGCAACTGGTCGACCTTGAACAAAGGAAATCTTTACATCTTCGCTATCGATCTTTACGGCTGGATCCCAGAATCGCACGCCCATAATAGGTTGAACGAGTTCTACTGAAGTGTCTAAATTCTCTAAAGATTTCGCTTCATGGGTTGCACCTAAGATATTGGCATCGGTTGAGTAGGCTTTTTCAGTACTGTCACGGTAAGGAAGACCATGAGCAACTAAGTACTCTGACATTTCTTTACGTCCACCGAGCTCATTTACAAAATCAGCATCTAGCCATGGCTTATAGATTCGCAAATTTGGGTTAGCTAACAGCCCATAACGATAAAAACGTTCAATGTCATTGCCTTTATAGGTCGAGCCATCTCCCCAAATATTTACTGAATCTGAATACATGGCGCGCACCAACATTGTGCCGGTAACAGCACGACCGAGTGGAGTTGTATTGAAATATTGTTTTCCGCCAGAGCGAATATGGAAAGCACCACAAGCAATTGCAGCAAGACCTTCTTCTACAAGTGCAGTTTTGCAGTCAACAAGGCGTGAAATTTCGGCGCCATATTCTTTTGCGCGGCCTGGAACTGAATCAATATCTGGTTCGTCGTACTGACCAAGATCTGCGGTGTAAGTACAAGGAATCGCACCTTTTTCGCGCATCCAAGCGACAGCTACAGAAGTATCGAGACCGCCAGAAAATGCGATTCCAACTTTTTCTCCAACTGGAAGTGATGCTAGGACTTTAGACATGCATGAAGTCTAACCGATGTTAAGCGTTGGAAGTTTCTTCTCGAGGGCGGGAGTAATCGCCCATTGTGTGGTGATTTCGCGGTATCGCGCGATATCCAGCGGGTCTGGTTTCGCCCCAGTTTTGAGAGCTCGGATCATGATGTTGCGCGGTGTGTGCTCTCCCCCGATAAATTCAATTACTTCAACTCGGTATCCAACAATTCGCAGAATCTGCGCACGTAATGAATCAGTTAATAAATCACCCATGCGTTCTTTCATCACTCCAAATTTTGTAATTGCACCCCAAGGCTCGGGAGATTGATCCATCTGCTTTTGAATATCGTGGTGGCAGCATGGAGCAATCAACAATAGTTTGGCTTCGCCATTTACTGCCCAAGCAATTGCATCATCGGTAGCCGTATCGCAGGCATGTAAAGCAATTGCAACATCGGCGGCTTGCGCTTTCGTTATGGCAATTTCTTCGGCTAGAAAGTTAATAGTTTTAGAGATGCCTAATTTGTCCGCGATTGCATTATTGCGATCACGAGATTGCGTGCGTACATCTATTCCAGTCACAACCACAGGCATTCCTATGTTGTGTAAATATTGATGTGCAGCAAAAGTTAAATAAGCGTGACCGCAACCCAGATCAACTATAGATAGCGGTTTGGCCTTACTTGGCTTTCCAATGTGACCGGCATCGATGGCACTATTCAGCGCTGGAACGAGTAAACGTAAAAACTCTTCAACTTGTTTATATTTATCATTTTTAGATGGCTTAATATTCCCCTTATGATCCGAGATTCCTACTTCGATCAAAAATGGATCAGTTGGATCAAGTAGACGTTCCTTTTTCTTGTCGTGCATCAAATCTTGTTCCAACTTTTTCTTCTCGTAATGCACTTGCGCATCACCGCTTTTAGTAATTCGCAGACTCATTGCGCCCTCGGTATTTTCAACCAAAATATTGGAATAGCCGCTAGATATCAAGGCAAGCACATCTGACTTGTTTGCAGAAATGTTTTTAGTCGTTGTTGCTCGACCGTCGCTGTGGGTTAATTGCAAAACAACGGTGGATTTGATTTCAACTGGCCTAATATCAATTCGTTCATGTTCAGTTTGCATATTTCGACGCCGGCCAGATAACACGGCTCGTACCAACGTTGATGTGTCGAGAATATTGCTACACGCCTCGTCTAAAGCTTCAACGAGCGTGAATTCTCTTGGCACTGCTTAAGTCTAGGTGCGCGGTAAGTGAACTTCAATTGCAAGACCACCAAGTTCACTTTGGCGCAACGTCAGCGATCCACGATGCCTTTCAATTACTGCACTCATGATGCTCAAACCTAGACCGGTTCCGCCGGCATCCCTAGAGCGCGATTTATCGAAACGTTTAAGACCTCTTATTTTTTCACCATAAGAATCTGGTGGCAAGCCCGGGCCACTGTCTTGAATCAATAACGTGATTCCTTTGGCTTCTATCAAATCAACTTTAACTCGGGTGCCATCAGGGGTGTGTAAGCGAATATTTGTAAATGCATTTTGAATAAAGCGGGCTAAATATTTTTCTTCACCACTAATTCTTACATCACTTGCAATATTGCGCTCTAGCGGGCGATTTGGTGAAATTATTCTAAAGTCTTCAAGATTTTCATTGAGGAGATTAGAAAGATTTACTTCCTCAAGTTCTCCTTTGCTTTCTTCGCCAAGTTGAGCCAGCATCAATAGATCAGAGATAAGGAAGTCCATTCGCTTAAGCTCGCTATTGAGGCGATCAAAGGCGGCAGTTTCGCGATCTCCTTCAAGCTTTTTAGCGCGCAAAAGTTCGGCATAACCTTTAACAACGGTCATGGGCGTACGCAATTCATGTGCAGCATCACCCAGAAATTCCTGCATCTTTTCGCGTTGGGCCCGCTCTTGCGCCAATAAGCCTGAACGGGAAACTAGAGATGTAACAACTGATGCTGCAATGTTGGCCAGAATGATGAAGATGAGTAACTTCCATAAGTTGTGATCGCGCGATTTATTGATGTCCACCAGTGAACTAGCAAGAATTAATTGTTCGCCTTCCTGCATTGGAATATGACGAACTTTCACATCTTTTCCAGTAATTGGAGTATGTAGAGCTTCGCGCAGAATTGTTTGTTCACCGGTCGTGGCTACAAATGCCAAGGTAAAATCGAAATTATTTTGTTCAATACTAAGTAGAGCAACACTCACGGCATCAAGCGGGTTATCTCTTACCTCAGATGCAACCAGATTCATATTTCGATCCACAATTGAAATTTCACTTTGATATGAATTCCAAATCGCATAACCACCGATGAGGATTGAGAGAATTGAAGTAATAACAGCTATGGCTACGAGCTGGCGCGATCTGCTTCCCATATGGCTTACTTAGGCTCCTGTATTTGAAAGCCAACTCCGCGCAAAGTCTTAATCCCCTCAAAGCCATCTCGGTGCAATTTTTTCCGCAGATACGAGATGTACGTGTCGACAACGGTACTTTCTGATTCAAAAGTAATGCCCCACACTTCATCAAGTAAGAGAGTTTTACTTAAAACGCGCCCCTTTTTCTCAATGAGAATCTGCAGCAATCGATACTCGGTAGGAGACAGATCAATCTCTTCACCATTGAAAGTTACTAAATGTTGTTCGTCATCGATAGAAATTGGTCCACATGACATAAGCGCAGGAGTTGAAATTTGCTTAGTAGATCGACGCAAAATCGCTTTAATTCGCAGAATGAGTTCTTCGATACCAAAGGGTTTAATTACATAGTCATCTGCACCAATTTTTAAACCTCGAGCGATATCGGTTTTATCTTCACGTGCGGTTAACATTAAAACTGGCGTCAAGTCATTACTACTTCGAAGTCTTTCAACTAGTTCAAAGCCATCCATTAAGGGCATATTGATATCAATGACCATTAGTGCGGGTTTATGCGTTCTCAAAAGAGTCAGTGCAGACATTCCATCTGTGGCTTCTATAGTTTCAAAGCCGGCAATTCTCAAGGTGTCATTGAGTAAGGCTCGGACGCCGGATTCGTCGTCAACGATCATTATTAGCTCGGCCATAGGGCCACTCTTGCATGCAAATGCCACATTTCCAATAATTATTGCTCGCCTAGTAAGCGTTTCACAGAAAAATCACAACCGTTGGATGCATTATTTGACCATGAAAAGCAAGGGGCTAGCACTGCTACTGATCAGCGCAGTCACCATGCTTATTTCACCGGCAGTTTCCTTTGCTGATTCGCCAACGCCGGCACCATCAACAACTATTTCAAGTGATTATCAACTTTTACTTCAACAATACCGAACTGCAATTAAGGCGCGTGAGCAAGCACGTTTTGAAATTAATCGAACATTTATGCTTGCAGTTGAAGCAGCAAATCGCGACGCTAGAACTGCGATGAAATTAGCTAAGAATGCGGCTACCAAAAATGACGTAATATCAAAACAAAAACTAGCAATTACTGCAGCCAGCGATGCGCGCGATGCTGCAATGGCAGCGTTAGGTCCAATTCCAACACCTCCGGTCAAGCCAACCAAAATGGCCGAGCCTTCAAATAAAGGTAAAGGCGCTCAACCCAGCCCTTCTTCAACTAGATAATTCAAATAGTGGCTATCGTTAAACCATGAAGAAATTCAATTTATGGCTAGCTGAAAAGATAACTAATGGTGTTGCGACCATGTGGTGTGCATATTTATTTGCGGCAATTGCTTTGATTTCACTACCTAAAGCACTTCAATCTGGAGACTCGATTGTTATTGTTTCTTGGGTGGCGCAAACTTTTCTACAATTAGTGCTTCTATCAATCATTATGGTCGGACAGAAAGTGCAATCTTCCAGTGTTGAAAACAAAATCAACGAAACTCACGCTGCTTCATTGGCAGAGTTCGAATTAGCCAAAGAGGCACGTGGTTTTGCTAACACTGAAATTGAGCAGCTTCACCAATTATCGAAAGATATGCATAAGTTAATGAAGGAAGTTGAAGCAAAACTAGCTAAATAAATCGTTACCAAAGCGAGACCTACCTGGCCAGGTTTTCAGGTTTTTGCATTGTTAGAAGTTGCGCAAATAATCTAAATTAGCGCCATGAAATCTTCACCCTGGTGGAAAGAAGCCACGATCTACCAGATCTATCCCCGCTCTTTTTTTGACAGTAATGGCGATGGAGAAGGAGATCTCGCTGGCATTACATCGCAATTGGAGTACGTTCAAAAACTAGGGGTAGATGCCATTTGGTTGAGTCCTTTTTTTACATCACCTAACAAGGATGGTGGGTACGACGTAGCCAATCCCCGTGATGTAGATCCTCGGTTCGGAAATTTAAGCGACGCCAAGAAGATGATTGACCGGGCTCATGAACTTGGACTTCGAGTTCTTGCAGATATCGTTCCTAATCATTTTTCTGATCAACATGAATGGTTTCAAGCCGCGCTACAAGCAGCTCCGGGATCAGCAGAACGTTCTCGTTTCCATTTCTATGATGCGAATCCAGATGGCAGCCTGCC
>CAIXDY010000129.1 GCA_903918325.1 uncultured Actinomycetes bacterium | reverse complement strand
GTGCATCGTTATGAACCTTTTCACCCAATAGATCTTCCCGATCGTACGTGGCCAAACAAGAAAATCACTCAAGCACCAAAGTGGTGTTCAGTAGACCTGCGCGATGGAAACCAAGCGTTAATTGATCCGATGGATACACCGCGTAAATTAGCGATGTTCAAACTTTTAGTGGCTATGGGTTACAAAGAGATCGAAGTTGGTTTTCCAAGTGCTAGTCAGACTGATTTTGATTTTGTGCGCAAAATTATTGAAGAGAATTTGATTCCCGATGACGTCATCATCCAAGTTCTTACTCAAGCACGTGAAGCTCTCATAGTTCGAACTTTCGAAGCGATCAAGGGATCCAAGCAAGCAATTGTGCACTTGTATAACTCAACATCTACTTTGCAACGTCGAGTTGTATTTGGCCTAGATAAAGAAGGCATCAAGAAGATTGCAACTGATGCTGCCAAGATTTGTCTAGATTTAGTGGCAACGGTTCCAGAAACTAAAGTCTCTTTTGAGTACTCACCTGAGTCATATACCGGCACGGAACTCGAATTTGCTGTTGAAGTATGTAATGCCGTGAACGATGTGTGGAAGCCAACTCCACAATGGAAGACCATCATGAACTTACCGGCCACCGTTGAAATGGCAACGCCAAATGTTTACGCCGACTCCATTGAGTGGATGTGCCGTAACTTGAATAATCGAGACAGCGTCATTGTTTCGCTTCACCCACATAATGATCGTGGAACTGGCGTTGCAGCTGCCGAATTAGGTTACTTAGCTGGCGCAGATCGCATTGAAGGCACGTTATTTGGAAATGGTGAGCGCACTGGAAATGTTTGCTTAGTAACTCTTGGAATTAACTTGGTTACTCATGGCATCGATCCACATATTGATTTTTCTAACATCGATGAAGTCCGTCGAGTCGTTGAATATGCCAATCAATTACGCGTACCTGAGCGCCATCCATATGGTGGAGATCTAGTTTTCACTGCATTTTCGGGTTCGCACCAAGATGCAATTAAAAAAGGCTTTGATCATTTAGCTCGCGATGCTAAAGCTGCGGGCAAAGAAGTTCGTGATCACACATGGGCAATTCCATATTTGCCAATCGATCCGCTAGATATTGGCCGAAGTTATGAAGCCGTAATTCGTGTTAATTCACAATCTGGCAAGGGTGGCGTTGCTTATCTGATGAAGAATGAACACCATCTTGATTTGCCTCGACGTTTGCAGATCGAATTTTCTAAGAACGTCCAAGCTAAAACTGATGCGCAAGGTGGCGAGATCAGTGCCGAAGATTTATGGAATATTTTTGAAGATGAGTATCTACCAACCGAGAGTGCGCCATGGGGTCGTTTTCGCCTTAAGGGCTTAAGCCAGACTTCAATTCTGGGTGAAGATGTTCATTTAAATGTTTCGCTTACAGATCGTGGGCAACTCCATGAACTCAAAGGTCAGGGCAACGGTCCGATCGCAGCGTTCTGTAACATTTTGCAAAACTACGGCGTAGATGTACGAGTCTTGGATTATTACGAGCACGCACTTTCGGCCGGTGGAGATGCATCTGCTGCGGCATATTTGGAATGTTCGATAGATGGCGATGTCTTTTGGGGAGTTGGAATTGATCCAAACACCACCACAGCATCGCTCAAAGCTGTCGTGTCTGCCATAAATCGCGCAATTCGCTAATTCACACACTACCTTTGCCCGTATGAGTTTGTACCGGGATGAGGCCATTGTGCTTCGCACGCAAAAACTCGGAGAAGCCGATCGCATCATCACGATGCTCACCAAAGAGCATGGGCGAATTCGCGGCGTAGCTAAAGGTGTTCGCCGAACAATGTCTAAGTTCGGAGCTCGCTTAGAACCAGGTAGTCATGTTGATATTCAACTTCACGTAGGAAAAACTTTTGACACCATTACTCAAGTTGAAGCGCTCATGAATTACGGGGAAGCTTTAACGCAGGATTATCAGCGCTGGACAGTTGCTTCAGCGATTTTAGAAGCCACCGAAAGATTTAGTCCCAATGAGCATGAGCCTGCATTACAAGAATTTAATTTAGTTGTTGGCGCCATGAAAGTTTTAGCCGAAAATAGATATGAACCACTTCTTATCCTTGATGCGTTCTTACTCCGCTCTTTAGCTGTTGCTGGCTATGCACCTTCAATGACGATTTGTTCACGTTGCGAAAAACCTGGACCTCATAGATATTTTTCATTAGTAGGTGGCGGTTCGGTGTGTGCCGATTGTCGACCGTCGGCTTGTGCGACACCAGCGCCAGAGACTTTGTCTTTGATGGGTGCGTTACTGAGCAGTGATTGGGAAATTGCATCGGCGAGTGAGAATAAATACCGTCGTGAGGCTAGTGGATTAATCGCGGCGTATTTACAATGGCATCTTGAACGCGGCTTAAGGAGTTTGCCAATGGTGGAGCGAGTATGACAATTCATATTCCACATCATGTTGCTCTCGTTATGGATGGCAATGGTCGATGGGCCAAGCAACGCGGCTTACCTAGAACTGCCGGCCACGAAGCAGGAGAGTCCGCGCTATTTGATGTTGTCGAAGGTGCAATTGAATTTGGCGTTAAAGAATTAAGTGCGTACGCCTTTTCAACTGAGAACTGGCGCAGATCACCTGATGAAGTGAAGTTCTTAATGGGCTTTAACCGCGATGTGATCAGACGACGCCGCGATCAAATGAACGAGATGGGCGTACGAATTCGTTGGGTTGGCCGGCCAAAACGTTTGTGGAGCAGTGTTATTAACGAACTGGAAGAGGCCGAAGAACTGACGGCGAAAAATAAAACCCTCACTTTAAATATGTGCGTGAATTATGGTGGGCGTGCAGAAATAGTCGATGCCGCAGCAGCACTTGCGCGTGATGTAAAGCGAGGAAAAGTGAAGCTCGATTCGATAACTGAAAAAACTTTTACTAAGTATTTAGATGAGCCAAAAATGAGTGACGTGGACTTATTTTTGCGATCATCTGGTGAACAGCGCACCAGTAATTTCCTGCCTTGGCAGAGCGTTTATGCCGAGTTTGTTTTTATGGATGTGCTCTGGCCAGATGTCACACGTAAAACTTTATGGAAAGCGATTGAAGAGTATTCCAAGCGAGATCGCAGGTTCGGTAAAGCTTAAGAAAGAGCTACAACGAGCCACATCACTAACACGCCAATAGAGGTCATAACAAGGGTCCACTTGGACTCGTGACGTGAGTGCGCTTCGGGCAAAATATGTGATGTAGCAATATAAATTACAAAGCCAGAGAAAAGCGCAAGATAGAGAGCTAAATATTTGTCATTGAGGGCAAGGTAAGTACCTAGTGTTGCGCCACCAATTCTGGCAATAGCATCAACGCCCAGCAGATACTTACTTGATTTAGTCCAATGCCCACTTTTTACTAACATTGAAACAGTATTAAGGCCATCGCTAAATGCATGCACTACTACTGCTAAAAAGACGGCAACTCCAAGTGGTGTACTCACTCTGAAAGCGACACCGAGACCAACACCATCTAGAAATACATGGCCGCCCATTGCAAGTGCGCCAATAGTTCCAGAAATTGTGTGGTGTTCGTGATCGTGACCGTAATCAGATTCAGCGGGCTCATGCGAACCAAAAGCGCGCTCTAAAACATGCAGAAGTAAAAAACCGCCAAGAATTGCTACCGATACAACTGGAACACCGGCAATTTTGTCGGCATTTCGCGCAAACACTTCAGGTAGTAAATCAAAACCGACAAGGCCAAGCAGCAATCCAGCTGAAAGACCAAGGACTAAATGAAAGCGATCCCGAGATTTAAAGGCGAGCACACCACCTGCAGTCGTGGCCATCACAGTAAATATGGCGAAAAGAATCGCTAAGTTCATAGTTTTAGCGTATCGCGATTAGGCTATGGCTCATGATCGCAATCGCCCGCTTTGAAGTTGCCTTGGGTAATGCCGCACATTTTGAGAGCGAACTATCGGCCGCCCTTGATGCGTTAACTTCATGCGCCGGCTTTATTAAGGGCGAAATTGGCCAAAATCTGGATCAAAGCTCGCTCTGGACTTTAGTGACCCATTGGGAAAATGTGGGTTCTTATCGCCGCGCATTGAGCAGTACCACTGTAAAAATGAATGCAATTCCGATTCTGGCAAGGGCCATTGACGAGCCCGGTGCATATGAAAGGCCTTACACAGAGTAAAATTTAACCACGGAAGTAACAGACGTTGCTTTCCGCCGACAGCCAGCCGGATGGAGAAAATTGTGGCAACGGATCGTTTAGAAAATATTGTTGGTTTATCAAAGCGCAGGGGTTTTGTTTTCCCTTCATCAGAAATTTATGGCGGACTTCGTGCATCGTGGGATTACGGCCCACTGGGAGTCGAGTTAAAAAATAACGTTAAGCGCCAGTGGTGGAAATCTATGGTTACCGGTCGTGAAGATGTTGTTGGTCTCGACTCATGTGTCATTTTGGCTAAAGAAGTGTGGGAAGCATCTGGACACGTTGCAACTTTTAGTGATCCGCTCACTGAATGCACGGCTTGTCACAAACGATATCGCGCAGATCATTTAGAAGAAGCGTATGAAGCTAAACATAAAAAAGCTCCAACTTCACTTGCAGATATAAACTGCCCAGCTTGTGGCAATAAAGGCCAATTCACTGAACCTAAGCAATTTAGTGGAATGCTAAAAACTTACCTGGGACCCGTTGAAGATGAATCTGGTCTAGCATTTTTGCGTCCAGAAACCGCACAAGGAATCTTCATTAACTTTGATCAAGTAATGACAACCTCACGCAAGAAGCCACCATTTGGTATTGGCCAGATCGGTAAATCATTCCGAAATGAAATTACTCCAGGTAACTTCATTTTCCGTACGCGCGAATTTGAACAGATGGAAATGGAATTTTTTGTAGTTCCAGGCACGGATGAAGAATGGCATCAGTATTGGATTGACACTCGCTTAGCTTGGTATACAGGTTTAGGAATCAATCCTGATCGTTTGCGCATCTTTGATCATCCAAAAGAAAAACTTTCGCACTATTCAAAGCGCACCGCTGATATTGAATATAAATTTGAATTTGCCGGAACTGAGTGGGGCGAGCTTGAAGGTATCGCTAACCGCACCGATTTCGACTTAAAAGCCCACTCTGCAGCATCCGGTAAAGATCTTTCTTACTTCGATCAAGAAAAGGGTGAACGTTGGACGCCTTACGTAATTGAACCTGCAGCTGGAGTTGATCGCTGCACGTTAACTTTCTTAATGGATGCTTTCACCGAAGATGAAGCACCAAATAGCAAAGGCGAGATGGAAAAGCGTGCAGTTCTAAAATTGGATCATCGCTTAGCACCAATTAAAGCGGCAGTATTGCCACTTTCTCGTAATGCAGATCTATCACCTAAGGCGCGTGACTTAGCGGCACAGTTGCGCAAAAACTGGGCCATTGATTTTGATGATTCAGGTGCAATTGGTCGACGTTATCGCCGACAGGATGAAATCGGAACGCCGTATTGCATCACAATTGATTTTGAAACTCTAGAAGATCATGCCGTGACAATCCGTGATCGCGACACAATGACGCAAGAGCGAATTGCTCTTGATCAAGTTGAAGCTTGGTTGGCACCGCGATTACTAGGCTGCTAATTCCACTCCGACTGCCATTAGCAAGCGGGGATCATTTAATTGATCCAGCAGTTGTACTTGCACCAATGGCCGGAATAACTAATGCACCTTTTCGCACGCTCTGTCGTGAACAAGGTGCTGGGTTATTTGTTTCTGAGATGGTTACTGCACGTGCGTTAATTGAACGTCGGCCCGAAACAATGCGCATGATAGTTCCCGGAAAAGGTGAATGGCCGCGTTCGGTGCAGTTATATAGCGTTGATCCAACAACAATGCGTGCGGCAGTAACAATGCTGGGTAAAGAAAATTTAGCTGATCATATTGATATGAACTTTGGCTGCCCAGTGCCAAAAGTTACAAGAAAAGGCGGGGGAGCGGCGCTACCTTTCAAACGTAAACTTTTTACAAATATCGTTCAAGCCGCAGTTGAAGCAGCTAAACCTTTTGGAATTCCAGTAACAGTAAAGATGCGAATTGGAATTGATAGCGATCACCATACGTATTTAGAAGCTGCGAAATCTGCCGCCGATGTTGGAGTTGCTTGGGTGGCTTTACATGCACGCACCGCGGCACAAATGTATGAAGGCAAAGCCGATTGGTCGGCAATTGCGGCTTTAGTAGAGCATTTAAAACCAAGTGGCATACC
>CAIXDY010000128.1 GCA_903918325.1 uncultured Actinomycetes bacterium | reverse complement strand
TTGAATTGATACAAAGATGTGGCGCCTAATTTTGGACAAGGTTTTCCAGTAACAGGTGCTGCCGCATTGCTTGGTGAGGCTAGTAAAACAGAGCCAATCGAAGCAATGAGAAGGATGATTAATCGTTTGCGCACCAGATCAGAATAGAGTCAATATCTAGAAAAACAAGGGATGGGTTGTAACTCCCGACTAACTAAGCGTCGATATGTTCGCGATCAATTTCAGCATTAGCAATAAATTCTTTACGCGGTGCCACATCACTACCCATTAATAGTTCAAACATGGCTTCAGCGGCGCCGGCATCTGAAACGGTAATGCGGCGCAAAGTACGGGCATCTGGATCCATAGTTGTTTCGCGCAACTGATCAGCATCCATCTCGCCCAGACCTTTGTAGCGCTGAATAGGTTCTTTCCAACGCTTTCCGGTTTTCTTTAAATCAGCGGTAATTTTCTTCATCTCATCATCGCTATATGTGTAGATGTATTCGCCCTTCTTGCCTCCCCCGCCCATAACTTCTATGCGGTGTAGAGGTGGGATTGCGGCAAATACGCGGCCAGAATCGATTAGTGGGCGCATGTAGCGATACATCAATGTGAGCAGCAAACAACGGATGTGTGCACCGTCAACATCAGCATCAGACATCAAAATAATACGGCCATAACGCGCTTCATCGAGTTCGAAAGATTTACCAGAACCCGCGCCAATTACTTGGATGATTGATCCGCACTCTTTATCTTCCAACATCTGTGACAACGAAGCTTTCTGGACGTTGAGAATCTTTCCGCGAATCGGCAAAATCGCTTGGAACTCAGAGTTACGCGCGGCCTTTGTTGTTCCAAGAGCCGAGTCACCTTCTACGATAAATAACTCAGTGCGTGTCACATCTTCAGAGCGGCAATCGGAAAGTTTGGTTGGAAGTGATGATGATTCCAAAGCGTTCTTACGACGCTGTAGATCCTTATGCGCACGAGCGCTGATACGCGTACGAGAAGCTGCGGCAATCTTTTCAAGAACTAGGCGACCATTAGCTTTATCGATACGTTTTGAAGTATTGAAATACTCTTTCATCTTTTCGGCCACAACGGCTGAAACAATTCGCGTTGCTGCCGCTGTTCCTAAAACCTCTTTAGTCTGACCTTCGAACTGTGGCTCGGACATACGAACGGTTACTACAGCAGTGAGACCTTCGACAACATCGTCTTTGATTACATCAATCTCTTTATTGGACAAGGTTTTGGTAGAACGAAGGGCTTCGTTAACAACTTTTACCAAAGCGCGCTCAAAGCCCACAACGTGTGTTCCGCCCTTTGGTGTTGCAATGATGTTTACAAATGAGCGTTGGGTGGTCTCGAAACCATTGCCCCACTTCATCGCGATATCTACTTCCATATCGCGCTCAACTTCAGTTGAAACCATATGGCCCTTGTCATCTAGGACAGGCACAGTTTCTTGATAATGTCCCGTGCCATAAATACGAATTACATCGCCAACGGCTTCATCGGGCTGAAGAAAATTACAGTATTCAGTAATTCCACTTTTATGAAAAAAGGTTTCTGTGGTCTTAGTTTTTGTGCGATTATCATTAACGATAAGCGTTAAACCTGGAACTAAATAAGAAGTCTGACGTGCGCGATCATAAATATCCTCAAGCTCTAGCTCGGCTTCTTTAAGGAAAATCTGACGATCACTCCACCACTTAATACGTGTGCCAGTAACTTTGCTAGAAATCTTTCCAATTACTCTCAAACCTGATTTTGGTTCAAAGGGCGCTTTCGGTCCATCACCATCGAAGATTCCTGCAACACCACGTTGAAAAGACATCCAATAAATTTTTCCATCACGATCCACTTCAGCATCAAGGCGTGATGCAAGGGCGTTCACAACTGATGCACCAACACCGTGTAAACCACCAGAGGCTGCATATGAACCGCCACCGAATTTTCCACCTGCGTGCAATTTAGTCAGAACAACTTCAACACCAGTTAAACCAGTCTTAGGTTCTTTATCAACAGGAATTCCGCGGCCATCATCGTGGACTTCTACAGATCCATCGGATTCAAGATTAATTTCAATTTTCTTGCAATGCCCAGCTAAAGCTTCATCTACCGAGTTATCAATGATTTCCCATAAGCAGTGCATAAGCCCGCGTGAATCAGTTGAACCGATATACATACCTGGGCGTTTGCGAACTGCGTCAAGACCTTCAAGAACCGCTAAATCTTTTGCGGTATAGCTATCCTGCACATTTGTCGCAATATCTTTGTCAGCCACGGGGCCAAAGGTTATCGGCCACAGGTGCTAATCACTTGCAAACTCGCCGATTACGTCTCAGATACTGGAAATATCGATATTTCCGCAGCAATTTAAGGAAAAAAGATTGAATATAACGAGCGGGGAATATCCAGACATGGTTTGATGTTCCATAGGAAGTAGGAAACTAAGAACGGAGAGAGATATGTCAGAACTAATGCTTGAATCAGTACCTCTTAACGCCCTTGACCGCTGTGATCGATGCGGAGCGCAGGCTTATGTGCGCGCAGTACTTCTAAATGGTGGAGAACTGATGTTCTGTGCTCACCATGGCAAGGAATATGCCGAAAAGCTAAAGGTTGTAGCGGCAAAGATTCAAGACGAGAGCGAAAAGCTCGTCGAGACTCCAGCTAATTAATCCTTTTTAGCAACTTTATCTCGATGTGATCCATCGCATTTAGGTTTATCTTTTGATAAACCGCAGCCACAAAACTTCACATTTTCCTGTGTTTCAAGAATATTTCCTTCAGCATCGACAAAATCAACTGCCCCAATAATTTTGATAGAACCACTTACTGGGTTGATATAGATGCGTGCGTTAGTCATGCTTTAGTCGAGGTAATCGCGCAAAACCTGGCTGCGTGATGGGTGACGAAGCTTAGACATAGTCTTAGATTCAATCTGACGAATACGTTCACGAGTTACGCCGTAAACTTTTCCAATTTCATCCAGAGTCTTTGGCTGACCATCGGTAAGACCAAAGCGCATTGCAACAACTCCTGCTTCACGTTCTGACAAAGTGTCTAGAACTGAATGCAACTGTTCTTGTAGCAAAGTAAATGAAACTGCATCGGCTGGAACTACGGCCTCTGAGTCTTCGATCAAATCACCGAACTCAGAATCGCCTTCTTCACCCAATGGTGTGTGAAGTGAAATTGGTTCACGGCCATACTTTTGAACTTCAACGACCTTTTCAGGCGTCATATCAAGTTCTTTTGCGAGCTCTTCTGGGGTCGGTTCGCGACCAAGATCTTGCAACATCTGGCGCTGTACACGGGCCAACTTATTAATAACTTCAACCATGTGTACTGGAATACGGATTGTGCGGGCCTGGTCAGCCATTGCACGTGTAATTGCCTGGCGAATCCACCACGTTGCATACGTAGAGAACTTATAACCCTTTGTATAGTCGAACTTCTCAACTGCGCGAATCAAACCTAAGTTACCTTCTTGAATCAGATCCAAGAAAAGCATTCCGCGACCGGTGTAGCGCTTAGCTAGAGAAACAACCAGACGAAGGTTAGCTTCGAGCAAATGATTCTTTGCGCGCTTGCCATCTTCAACAAGCCACTCAAGTTCGCGCTTTAACTTCTTTTCCATCTTCTTTTCATCTTTAATCTTTGCTTCAGCAAAAAGTCCAGCTTCTACGCGTGTAGCTAGCTCTACTTCGAGCTCTGCATTAAGCAACGCCACACGACCAATTTGCTTCAGATAATCCTTGACTGGGTCAGCCGTTGCACCAGCAGTCATAACAGTTTGTACTGGCGCATCATCTTCTTCAGAGGCCTTTAAAGTAAAGGCATTTTCTTCATTTCCAGAAGCTTCTTCAGCTAAGTTAACAACGCGTGGCTGGTTGCCTTTGTCTTCTTCTTCGCCATCAATGATTTCAACAACTTCTTTAATCAAAGTCTCTACATCTTCAAGTTCAACTTCTTCTAATTCAACTTCTTCGCCATCAATTTTTACAACAGCTGTCTTGCCAGTCTTAGGATCAATCTTTCCTGCAGCAACTGCCTTAACTAGTTCTGGCTTAGGTTCGATAAGTGCGTATTCGCTCTTCTTCAAAATTCGTGAAGGTGAACCAAGACCCGCTTTACGAAGTTTTTCAATAACGATAGGTACTTCGGTTGCTAATGCACGTGCCTCATCAACTAAATCTTTATCAGTTTTCTTAGGGATTCGGTTGATTGATGTGATGCCGCGCTTTTCTAACTCGGCTAAAACTTCATGTTGGCGAACAACGGCATTTTTTGCATCAACAATTGCTTGAACATCTTTGGCCGTTAGGTCTTTCTTAAGTGCAATCTTTACTGGTGCGGCTTTTTTAACTGGTGCGGCCTTTTTCGCCGCTACTTTTTTAACTGGCGCGCTCTTTTTTACTGCAGATTTTTTAACTGGTGCAGCTTTTTTCGCAGGTGCTGCCTTTTTAGCGACAGTTTTCTTTACAGGT
>CAIXDY010000127.1 GCA_903918325.1 uncultured Actinomycetes bacterium | reverse complement strand
CTCCATCGACAAAGATCTCTATTTCAGAAATTACTCTTCGCCCGGATTTGGTTCCCTTTCCCATTTGAGTGAAGCAGAAATGTCTCACATCTTTTCACAGCGCGGGGGAGACCCCAATTTGCTTGGCAAAGAGTCGCCACTGGATTGCTTAGTGTGGATGGCTAAACGCGAAGGTGAACCGGGTTGGGAATCTGTACATGGCACTGGTCGGCCTGGTTGGCATATCGAATGTACCGCTATAGCTCTGCAATATTTGCAACCTGATAAGTCGGATGCATACTGCATTGATATTCAAGGTGGCGGTAGCGATTTAGTTTTCCCTCATCACGAAATGTGCGCTTCGCAAGCTTATGTTTTGACTGGCAAAGAATTAGCCGCAACATATGTGCACAGTGCCATGATCGGTTTAGATGGCGAAAAAATGAGCAAAAGTAAAGGCAATTTAGTTTTCGTTTCAACGTTAGTTCGAAACGGTGAAGATCCTATGGCAATTCGTTTAGCACTCTTGTCGCAGCATTACCGTCAGGATCGTATGTGGACGTCTGAACTTTTTGATGAAGGAAAACAACGTTTACTTAATTTGCGTAAAGCTTTTCAATTGCAAGAAGTCGCGGCTACTGATGGTGTCATCGCAGAAATTTGCCAGGCGTTGAGTCACGATCTAGATACGCCACACGTATTTAGAACCTTAGATGATTGGGTTGAACGCACGCTACGAGGTGAAAAAGGTGGATCCAAAGATACGTTGAAAACCGCGCTGGATGCATTGTTAGGTCTCGCGCTTTAATCCTGTGTTCGACGTCTTAAATATCTTTCAAACTCTTTAGCTATTGAGTCACCTGAAACCTCAGGAAGTTCTGCTGCATCTTTGGAGTCTTCCAAAGCTTTTACATATTCGGCAACATCCGTATCTTCTTTAGCCATGTCATTGACATCTTTCTCCCATTCCTCCGCCGCTTCAGGCAAATCAGCCGAAGGAATAGTTATCTCGAGGAAATCTTCTAGGGCATTTATCAATGAGAGTGTGGCTTTAGGTGAAGGAGATCCTGATGCATAGTGGGGAATGGCCGCCCACAATGAAATTGCATCAATACCGCGACGAAGACACCCATCACCGAGAACGCCGAGAATTCCAGTGGGACCTTCATAACGTGAAGTTTCAACACCTAATCGCGCCGCAATATCTGGATGAGCGCCGCTACCGCTTACCCCGATAGGTCTGGTGTGCGGGACATCTGCCAGTAAAGCTCCTAAAGTAATCACGAGTGAGGTTTCAAGATCATCGGCTAAATCCAATAACTCACGCGAAAAACTTTTCCATCGCAATGATGGTTCCGTCCCTTTAACAACAACTAAATCGCGTTCATAATTTGGTAGCACTAAGGCATATATCTCAGTAGTAGGCCAAGAGATATTACGAATTTGCGAATCATCTACGAAAATATGTGGACGATTTACTTGAAAATCATAATAATCTTCACTATCAATATCGGCGACTAATTCAGGCACTACATCGTTGGGCTCGTTTTGCCATGCCGACAAAAGATGCTCTACTGCGCCAGTTGCGGCTTCACCAGCATCGCTCCAACCAGAGAATGCAACCACCATCACTGGGTTACGCAACGCTGGAATTTGATGTATCTCCATAGGGTTTAACCTTAGGGTAATCTTGCCGAAAACCGCTATCCCTTAAGAAAAATGGAGACTCTTGACGAATTTCTTTGACGCGATCTTCTTCGACATGGATGGCTTGATGGTCGATTCTGAGCCGCAATGGTTACTATCCGAAATCGAGATTACCGCGAAATTTGGGTATAACTGGACAGCAGCAGATCAAGTTGCATGCTTAGGCGGACCATTGAGTCGAGTAGGTCAGTACATGCATGAGAAATGCAATTTTCAAGAAGACCCAGGTTTTTTCACGCAATCATTGATTTCAGTTCAGGCGGCAAAAATGCAGGGCGATACCCCACTCATGCCAGGAGCCTTTGAATTAGTCAAAGAACTACAAAGTGAAGGCGTTAGGACCGCTTTAGTTTCAGCTAGTCCACGAATCATTGTTGATGCAGTTCTGGAAAACATTGGTACAGATCTTTTCCCTTTCTCGATTTCAAGTGATGACGTACTACGAACCAAACCATTTCCGGATGCCTATTTAAAAGCGGCAGATATCGCTGAAGTTAATATTTCGAACTGTCTGATTTTTGAGGATTCGCTCACTGGGGTCAAGGCTGCTCAAAGCTCGGGCGCTTGGTTGATTGCCGTGCCCCACCTTGTGCACGTGGAGGAAAATGAGCGCACGCGAGTTATACGCACTCTTGAGCAGGTTTCATATCAAAAGCTCAGTGAATTACACGCGGATTACACAATCAATAATTATACGTTGTGTGCGGGACAAATTGGTTTAAAAAAGCACCAATCACATAAACGACTGGGCTTAGGTGGCCAATAATCTTTATCTATTGAGGCAAAAATATCTTTAGCAACGCGCTCTAAAGTTTTCTCTGTTGCGGCTAAATCACTCAATGTTGGCGTGCTTTTTATAACTTTAGCATCACCAAGATAGATCAATTGTAAAATCCTAGGTAGTACGTTGTTCATCTTAAAATACAGCAGTGCATACACTCGCAGTTGAAAAAGTGATTTTTCCTCCCACCCGGGTTTAGGTGCTTTGCCAGTCTTGTAGTCGATAATTCGAACTTCACCTGTAGGGGCTACATCCAATCGATCCACATACCCGTGTAAGTAGATCTTTTCGGAAAAATCATTTTCAAGGTGCAGCTCTCGATGTGTTGCTTCAAATTTTTGCGGATCTTCCAAAGTGAAATATGTCTGGAGCAGTGCACTAGCTCGGTCTAACCACTCTTTTTCATTCGTGACCATCTCTAGTAATTCCGGCTTATTTTCCATTTGAGCTTTCCATCGCGAAGGAAGTAAGTCCAGCGCAGTTTGTGGAGTTCGTTCGGAAGCCGGACTTTCAAATAGATCATGCAAAACCGTATGAACCAGAGTTCCACGTTCGGCATCGAGGGATGGTGGTTGTGGCAACTGATCAATCACTCGGTACTTGTAGAGCTGCGGGCAATTTTCAAATTCGCTCACACGACTGGGGGATAAGCGCAAACGTTCACTATTCACGTACGGCAACATACTCGTACTTGCATTGATAATTTGACCTAAGATGCTCCCGTGTCGAATCCAGGGATTTTCGCCGAGGGGGATCGGGTGCAACTCACCGACCCAAAAGGCAAGTTATACAGTTTTACTCTTGTTGCTGGAAAAGAATGGCACACACATAAGGGCTGGATAACGCATTCTGAAGTTATCGGTTTGCCCGAAGGATCTGTGATCAGCACGACCGCCGGTTTAAAATTCACCGCATTCAAACCCTTATTAGCTGATTATGTTCTCACTATGCCGCGCGGAGCGACGATCGTTTACCCCAAAGATGCTGCGATGATAATCGGCTTAGCCGATATTTATCCTGGTGCCCGAGTTCTAGAAGCAGGCGTGGGAAGTGGCGCACTTACTATTTCCCTTCTTCGCGCCGTAGGAAAGGATGGCTCGGTCCATTCTGTGGAGCGACGTGCTGATTTTGCCGACAACGCGAAGTCAAATGTTGATAATTATTTTGAAAGTTCTTTGCAGAATTGGAAACTGACAGTCGGGGATTTGCAAGATCAAAATTTTGATTCGGAATTCGATCGCGTAATTTTAGACATGTTGGCACCTTGGGAGTGTGTGGATATCGCTGCGCGTGCGCTACGTCCGGGTGGTGTTTTCATGTCTTACGTCGCTACGACAACACAACTCTCTGCAACAGCTGAAGCTATAAAATCGGATGGACGCTTTACCGAACCCGAGAGCAGTGAGACGTTAGTGCGTGGTTGGCACCATGAAGGTTTAGCAGTTCGCCCGCAACAACGAATGATCGGTCACACTGGATTTTTAATCCAAAGTCGAAGAATGGCTCCTGGCGTTGAAGTTCTAGCTCGACGCCGTAGGCCTTCAAAAGGTGCATACGGTGTCACGGAAGAGTGAGCGTTTAGTAAACCTGACGATTGCGCTGTTAGCCACTAAACGTTATCTGACTAAGAATGAAATATTTAGAAGTGTTGAAGGTTACGAAGGTACCGATGATGCAAAAGAGCGAATGTTTGAACGTGACAAAGATGATTTGCGTTCTTTGGGAATCGAAATCGAAGTGGGTGGTCTTGATCCACTGTTTAATGATGAGGCCGGATACCGGATCAAGCCCGAGGATTTCAAACTTGATTTAGGAGAAATCTCTGGGATCGACATCGCATTGTTATCACTGGCTGCCCAAGCTTGGAATGGTGAGGCACTTAATGAGCCTGCGCATTCAGCGTTGGTGAAATTACAGTCGATGGGTATTGACTCTGATTTAGATGCTATTCCAACGCTTGCACCCCGAATGGCATCCTCCCATCACGAACTAACTGCGGTACTCAACGCGATTGCTTCGCGCACGATAATAAGTTTTGATTATCTTTCTAGCGACTTAGTAAAACAATCGCGTCAAGTCTGCGCTTATGCAGTCGCATCTCGCGATGGTCATTGGTATTTATCGGGATTAGATACGGCAAAAGATGCACTACGCACTTTTCGCTTTGATCGAATCAGTGAAGAAATACATACGGTAGGTAAGTCGGGAGCCTATGAGATTCCAACAGGTTTCGATTTACTGTCCACTTTAGACGTCGAACTGAACACTTCCGTTGCAGTCGTGGAAATTCGTAAAGGTAGGGCTCACGCACTACGCAAATTGGCACACAAGATTGAGGATGCGGGGGAGTGGGAGCGGATTTGGATTAATTATGGAGACGCAACATTGTTTATTGATTCGATTTTGTGGCACTTAGACGATGCCTTCGTCGTTGAACCACAGTCCATGCGTGAAAGTATTGTCAGAACTTTACAAACGTTGGTAAAAACTCATGGTTAAAGCCAAGCCAGCCCCGATTTTAGATGTTGAGCGTTTATTAGCGCTCGTACCCTTTATTAGTGCACATCAAGGAATCAGTATTAAAGATTTAGCCTCAACTTTTAACGTCACACCGAACCAAATGAACGCAGATTTAACAACACTTTGGATGTGCGGCTTACCTGGTTACACAGCGTTGGAATTAATGGATCTCTCATTTGACTCTGGGTACGTCACAATAAGAAATGCGGAAACTTTGCAAGTTCCGCGCGCACTCAATTTTGATGAGTGTATATCGCTGCTATTTGGTTTGGATTTAGTAAAAAACGCACTTTCTGAAAAATCACAACTTCACCCGACAATAGATGCTCTCGTAAAAAGACTCGCGGAAAAATCAGGGCTCACCACTGCCCTGCGCGCAACAAATCCAGTCTCTGCCGGTTTACGCGCAACTATAGAATCTGCATTAAAGTCAAAGTTGGATTTGGTCATCGATTATCATTCGCTCTACAGCGATGAATTTACAAAGCGCACAATCACTCCTCTCGAGATTCGTCTAGATGGTGGAATCGAATATCTCTTTGCGTACTGTCACACTGCAGATGCTTTCAGAGTTTTTCGACTAGACAGAATCTCTGAAGCGACACCAAAGCAAGTGAGTGAATCTCATAGGAAGAATGCCACTGTGAAGTCTGATGATTCACATGAATGCGAGATACGCATTACTTCACGATTACGTTTAATGAGTGAAAGATTTTCCTTGCAAAACCCAGTTCTTTCAGCTCCGCAAAAGATGCGAACTTATTCACACCAGTGGGTAGTAAGAAGCATCTTCGCCAGTGCTGGAAGTTGCGAATTAGTATCGCCGACGCCTTTGAGAGCGCAAATCGCCCTGAAAGCCCAACTAATGCTAGATCGTTACATGCAGTCTGAGCATGCCTAGCGTTTTCATGCTTCTCTGGGGTAGCCTTACGCCGTAGATATTTCCAACTGCAGGGAGTTTTAGCAATGTTCTTACGCGAACCTAGCCATATTTTGATTCTTCTTATCGTCGTGCTTGTTCTCTTCGGTGCCAAGCGTCTTCCAGACTCAGCTCGCTCCCTTGGACGTTCAATGCGAATTTTCAAAAGTGAGATGAAAGAAATGACAGCCGAAGAAAAAAAGGCTGACGGCGAAACACCTCCAGAAAAGTAATTCGTAATGGCGTCTAACCAAGACGCACGGATGCCGATACTCGATCACCTACGAGAACTTCGTAAGAGAGTGGTTCGCGCATCTGTCGCGATCCTCTTAGCTTCAGGCTTTGGGTGGTATTTCTATAATCCAATAATCACCAAACTAGCTAAACCCGTGTGCGATCTTTCGGCCGCTCAGAAAGCTGGCGCAACTCATTGCGGCTCCTTGTACATCAATGGTGTTCTTGGCCCACTCAATCTGCAAATATATGTTGCACTGCTGACCGGGGTAATTCTTTCGGCACCTTTCTGGCTCTACCAGCTGTGGGCATTCATTGCACCCGGTCTGCACAAGAAAGAGAAGCGTTACTCAGTTCTATTCATTGCATCAGCAACACCTTTCTTTGCGATAGGCGCCACTTTGGGATACTTAATTCTGCCTGTTGCGATCAAGGTGCTTTTTGGCTTCACACCAAATTCACTTTCAAATCTAGTTAAGTTTGATGATTATCTAGCATTTGTTATGCGTGTAATTTTGCTTTTCGGTTTAGCTTTCGAACTTCCAATTTTTCTCGTTACTTTCAACTTGATCGGATTTCTACGAGGTCAAACTATTTTAAAACCTTGGCGCATTTGGATCTTTGCCATCACGCTTTTCACTGCCGCATTTACACCCACTGGTGATCCACTCACGATGATGTTGTTGGCCTTGCCGCTTATCGCGCTGTATTTCATGGCCGGGGGAATTGCTCTACTGGTTGATAAACGCCGTGACAGCCGCGCCGCTAAAGTTGAAATCGACACAACAATTCAAGCTCCTACGCCGATAACTGAATAGTTAGATAGGGTCGGCGCATGTGGGCCCTAGTTATCAATCCAGTCTCAGGCCAAGGTAAAGGTGCCACCCTTGGTACTTATGTTGCCGGATATTTGAATTCTCGAAAAATCAATTATGAAATTATCGTTGGCAAAAACGCCATTGAGCAATCTGATGCACTCCAACGTTTTATCGACAAGTATCCACAGTGT
>CAIXDY010000126.1 GCA_903918325.1 uncultured Actinomycetes bacterium | reverse complement strand
CGTGTGCTCTTCCGATCTGTGCCGATAAATTAGTGTTAACAATGACCGGTGCAAAATTAATTGAAGAGTCTGATAATCCAAAGTTGTTTGGTCTGATCCAAGAAGTAACTATTGCCAGTGGTTTACCCATGCCTAAAGTGGCCGTCGTTGTAGATAGTGCGCCAAATGCTTTTGCAACGGGGCGAAATCAAGACCATGCATTAATTGCTTTTACTACTGGAATTTTAGATGCCATGGATCGCGATCAACTGCAAGGTGTAATCGCTCACGAGATGGCGCACATTGCTAACCGCGACACTTTAGTTTCCGCGGTGGCGGCCACTACCGCTGGAGCGATAGCAATTTTGAGCGATATGTTGACACGAATGATGTGGTTCGGCGGTGGGCGAGATCGCGATCGCAATAACAACGGCAATCCCATTGTTTTAGTTGCTTCATTAGTAATTTTGATTTTGGCACCACTTGCTGCCATGCTTTTAAAATCAGCTATCTCACGCAAACGTGAATCTTTAGCCGATGCAACTGCGGTGGCTTTTACACGTAACCCTGCAGGTTTGCGCAGTGCGCTGGAAGTTTTAGCGGCAGATTCAACTGTGGTTCAGCAGAAATCAAATTCAATTGCGCATATTTGGATTGAATCACCATTAGACGGTAAATCAGTTTCTAAATTATTTTCTACACACCCACCGATTCAAGAGCGAATCAATGTATTGAAAGCTATGGAATCACTCTCTTAAGCTGTAGCTGTTGGAAAAAATAAAGTAAAGGTTGCGCCTTGGCCAGGTTTGGAAGTAACGCCAACTTTTCCACCATGTGCCTGCATCACTGAATCAACGATAGATAAACCTAGCCCGCTACCTTCATGGCTAGTGCGTTGACGTGAAGGATCGGCGCGGAAGAAACGCTCAAAGATTCGCTTCTGATCTTCTTCGCTCAAACCCGGGCCATTATCTGAAACTGAAACATAGACGCCGTCCTCTTCATTGCGCGCCAGGATATTAATTGCAGTGCCTGCAGGTGTATGTACGCGGGCGTTAGCTAATAAATTAGTGATTACTTGATAAATACGATCGGAATCACCCAGAACAAATAACTCTTTCGGCATATCTACATCAATCGGATGTTGTGGCCCAGCAGCACTTGCCGATGCGACTGTTTCTTCGATGACATGTGCGATATCTACAGGTTTAAATTCAATTGCACGAGATTGATCCAGACGTGCCAGCAGTAACAAATCTTCAACCAATGTACCCATACGCACAGATTCTTTTTCAATGCGCCCGAGTAGCTCTTTAGTTTTATCGCCATCAGGTACTGCGCCTTGACGATGTAGTTCAGCAAAACCACGGATCGCTGTTAAAGGTGTGCGTAGTTCGTGGCTAGCGTCGGCAACAAAGCGGCGTAATTTACTTTCACTTTCGGTACGAACCGCAAAAGACTCTTCAATTCGGCCAAGCATTGTGTTGAGTGATGTACTCAAACGGCCAACTTCAGTACCAGGTTCAAAGTTATCTAAACGTGCGGATAAATCTCCGGCAGCAATCTTTTCAGCAGTTACTTCAACATCTTCTAATGGCTTCATACTTATTCGAATAACTTGACGCGCAGCAAAAGCAATCAGGAATAGAACTATTAACCCTATTAATAACAAGATGCTGCCAATTTTGCGGGTTGTGTTATCAAAATCAGATAATGATTGTGCAACGATTACTGAACCAACTGAGTTGGGTAAGACGGTTGCGACTGCGCGAAAATCAGCTCCAGAAGTTTTGATCGTAAATGGTTGGCTGCCATATTTTTGAACATCAGCTGGAAGCCAACCAATCACATAATCAGTAATGCGATTTGCGTTTAAATCACCACCGATACCACCTACAAGATTGCCGGATGAGTTCAAAAGCGTCACAGAAACGGTGGTGGGCACTCGGTTTAGCGGGGTTATTGCGGTAGTCGGCTGGGCTGAATTTTCATCATTTTCTTCATGGGCAATTCCAGCTTTACCTACACGTGCTGAAGTTCCACCGATAACACTTAGAAGTTGATTATCAACTTGGCCGATTAAATAACCGCGCAAAGTACTTTGTACTACAAAACCCGCACCAATAAAACCAATCGAAGACAGGACAAGTACGCCCGCAGTTAAGCGGTTGCGTAGTGACCAGTTACGAAGGGGAGAATTCATTGGCGAATTTACTTAGGCGGCATTCGTAAGCGATAGCCAACACCACGTACCGTATGGATTAGTGGTGGATCAAAAGCATCAATCTTTTTACGTAAGTAAGAAATGTAAGTTTCAACAATTCCAGCATCGCCGCGGAAATCGTATTGCCACACGTGATCCAAAATCTGTGACTTAGATACAACGCGATCGGCGTTAATAATTAAGTAACGAATCAAAGCAAACTCGGTTGGAGAAAGATCTAGCATGTGGCCAGCGCGATGAACTTCATGGGTTGCTTCATCAAGTTCCAAATCGGCAAAACGCATTTTCTCATCATCGATATCAATCTGATCTACGCCGGTACGACGCAACAATGCACGCAAACGTGCAACTAACTCTTCCAGTGAAAATGGCTTAGTCATGTAATCATCGCCACCAAGGGTCAAACCTTTAACTTTATCTTCCATGCCATCTTTTGCGGTTAAGAAAAGAACGCCGGTATCAACGCCCTCGTTGCGAATTTTTTTGCAGACTTCAAAACCATCTACATCCGGCAACATGACATCTAGAACCATTGCATGTGGTCTGAACTCTTCAGCCATTGCTAAAGCTTGCGCGCCATTTGCTGCCGTGCGAACATCGAAACCAACAAAGCGAAGGCTGGTTGAAATCAATTCACTGATACTGGATTCATCGTCGACGACGAGAATGCGTTGCATGGTCTTTTCGGCAGTTGTGGTCATGGCCCAACAATGCTCCCATGGACTGGGAGTTTCCTGAGAATAGCCCTAGATTCAGCCCTTAACTGAGCGCAGCAAGATCTGGGCTACGTCTAAGACCTCCACGGTCGACTCACGTGCGCTCATTCCATCGCTCGTCATAACTCGGCAGAAAGGACAGGCAACTGCGAGTTCATCGGCCTGGGTAGCGATCGCTTCATCAACTCGATTTAAGTTAATGCGCGTTCCAATTTTTTCTTCCATCCACATACGCCCGCCACCAGCACCACAACAAAATGATCGCTCTTTATTGCGCGGCATTTCAGTCAGGTTTGCACCAGTTGCTTCAAGAATTTCGCGTGGAGGTTGATAAATTTCATTGTGACGGCCCAAGTAACATGGATCGTGATAAGTCATTGCAGTATGACTCATCTTGATTGGTAACAACTTCTTATCACGAATTAATTGATTGAGAAGTTGAGTGTGGTGAACCATCTCTAATTCAAAACCACTTTGTGCATAATCGCGACCGATTGTTGTAAAGCA
The DNA here is from genome assembly GCA_903918325.1 of uncultured Actinomycetes bacterium. Lineage (GTDB taxonomy): Bacteria > Actinomycetota > Actinomycetes > Nanopelagicales > Nanopelagicaceae > Planktophila. The sequence goes on along the minus strand of CAIXDY010000126.1, from coordinate 835 downwards.
ATGTGGGCAAGTAACTACAACTTTCTTTTTACCTTTAGGGCGCTCGGCAAAAACTTCCTTAAAAGTTTCAATATTCTCTGCCGCCAAAATTTGATATAAAAACTCGTTACCGGCACGTCGTGCAGGATCACCAGTACACGTTTCTTTCTTACCAAGTACAGCAAACTCAACACCAGCCATGTACAACAGTTCAGCTACAGCTTTTGTAGTTTTGCGGGCACGTTCATCATAAGCACCGGCGCAACCGACCCAGAATAAATATTCAACTTCATCAGGTAGAACGCCTTCAACTACGCGAATTGGAAAATCACATTCAGCGATCCAAGCTTCGCGATCGTTTTTATTAGCACCCCATGGGTTACCTGATTGTTCTAAGTTACGGAAAGTTCCACCGAGTTCGGCAGGAAAATCTGATTCCACCATTACTTGATAACGGCGCATGTTAACGATGTGATCAATGTGTTCGATATCTACCGGACACTCATTGACGCAAGCGCCACAAGAAGTACAGGACCACAAGATGTCTGAAGTAATTGCCGCGCCTTCGCCCACCATTGCTTCGGTTTCCACTGTCTTAGCAAAAGCATGATCACGCATCGCCATGATTAAAAGCTTGGGAGATAGGGGTTTATCAGTGTGCCAAGCTGGGCACTGTGACTGACAGCGACCGCACTCGGTACATGAAGTCATATCCAACAAACCTTTCCAGGTTATGTCAGCGCGAGTTCCAAGACCAAAGACGTCATCATCTTTTGGATCTTCAAAGTTAACGACTTCACCATGTGACAACATTTCAGGAAGCGGTCCGAGTGAAGATTTTCCATCAGAGTTGCGG
>CAIXDY010000125.1 GCA_903918325.1 uncultured Actinomycetes bacterium | reverse complement strand
TCCCCTTGCTGATATAGAACAGTTATCCGAGGAGTTCGTAGTCGTAACGTAAATGTATTTGGCCTGAGAATCAACTGGAAAACGTTTTGACACAACCTATTTTTCTCGTGTAATGGAGTTTTTTTAGTCCATGGTAAAAAGAAAATCTCTCAACACGTAGTTGAGGTTTCCAGTGGATCAGGATGATTTCGATACCGTGCGCCATATGGAGATTTCGGATTTAGATCCTGATGCCACCTTGCCTGGGATCACTGAGGGCGAGATAGTCGTGATCCGATCTACCCGGCGCAAGAAAAACATCTCGGCATATCGCCAAGGCGGTCGAATTGTTGTCTCTATCCCGGCCAGAATGAGCAAAGCCGATGAACGGGCGATGGTTCCAGAGATGGTGGCCAAGATTCGGGCCCAAGAAGCGGCCATAACCATGAGCGAAGAGGCTCTAGCCGCTCGAATCGATGAACTATTAAGTGAATTAGCTCCAGAAATCACGTTGAGGCCTATATCTGTGGCATGGCGCGCGATGCGCGAGCGCTGGGGTTCATGCACCTCCGTGGATCGCACCATCCGGATCTCGGATCGACTTAAGGGCGCCCCGGAGTATGCCTTGGACTATGTCCTGTTTCATGAGGCGATTCATCTTCAATTTTTCGATCACGGCGCCGAATTTAAGGCGATGCTAGAGCGCTTTCCCAAAGCTGAGCTAGCCAGCGCCTATTTGGATGGATATGAGGCCGCTGAAACCGCGCTCGCAGCCCCAGAGGCGCTGAAGAAACTTCTGCAGGCCTAGGACCCACTCAAAGTTCTTTAAAAAACTCCCTGCCACTTATGCCTAGTTACGCCTGATTGAGCGTGGCGAGGGGTATCGTCATGCTTAACAGAACGCTCGCCCCGCACGGGGAGCAACTCCCACGGGATTGCAAGCGTCGATCGGAGGACATGACAATGACAGTAGAGACATACAAAGGTGACGCTTACTGCGTTAAGTGCAAAGAGAAGCGTGATTTCGAAGGAACTGTAAAAGTTTCTGACTCAGGTCGCCGCATGGCACAGGGTATCTGCCCAGTGTGTGGCACCAAGGTCAATCGTATTCTTGGCAAAGCACAGTAATTAAATTTCGCTCAATGTATTGAGCGTCTAGCGTTAAGAGAAGCCCTTAGCTCCATTGGAGTTAGGGGCTTCTTCTTTGTTTCAATATTAATTGCGAAGCATCGTAGTCTTAGCCATATGGCCGCGCGCGAATATCAATTAGAGATAAATGAGATTGACGCGACCCTTGTTTCAATTGAAAAAGTCTTAGATCTTCCAAAGCTACGCAAGCAGGCGGCTGAGTTAGAGGTTGAAGCCGGCGTACCTAATCTTTGGGACGATCCAGAAACAGCTCAAAAAATCACGAGCCGACTTTCCCGTGTGCAATCAGAGATAGCTAAATTATCTGGATTGCGTCAACGCGTTGAAGACTTACCCATTCTTTTTGAATTAGCAGCCAGTGAGCCCGATGGCTCTGGAATTGCCGATGCAGAAAAAGAGTTAGATGCCGTAAAGAAATCAATCAGCGAATTAGAAGTTCAAACTCTGCTCAATGGTGAATATGACGATCGTGATGCGCTTATAACTATTCGATCAGAGGCTGGCGGCGTTGAAGCAGCTGATTGGGCTGAAATGATCATGCGCATGTATTTGCGCTATTGCGAGCGACATAATTTTAAAGTTGATGTTCTTGAAACTTCGTACGCCGAAGAAGCCGGTATCAAATCAACCACATTCCGAGTCACTGCTCCATATGCCTATGGCACTTTGTCTGTAGAACAGGGAACACATCGACTAGTGCGTATTTCTCCCTTTGATAGCCAAAGCCGCCGACATACTTCTTTTGCTGGAGTTGAAGTTGTTCCAGTCGTTGAACAAAGTGATCACGTAGAAATTGATGAAAAAGAAATTCGCGTGGACGTGTATCGATCATCTGGTCCTGGTGGACAAGGTGTGAATACAACTGACTCAGCGGTGCGTTTAACTCATATTCCAACGGGCATAGTTGTTTCTTGCCAAAACGAACGCTCACAAATTCAGAACAAGGCAACTGCGATGGCAGTTCTGCAATCTAAGTTATTAGAACGCCGCCGCCAAGAAGAGCAAGCGAAAATGAATGCGCTAAAGGGGGATAACTCTGGATCGTGGGGTAATCAAATGCGTTCCTATGTTTTAGCGCCATATCAAATGGTGAAGGATTTGCGCACAGATTATGAAACTGGAAATACCTCAGCGGTATTAAATGGTGAAATCGATGAATTTATCGAGGCCGGCATCAGATGGCGTCGCAGCAGCTAATAAACCGCACTACTTCTGACTAATAAAATATAAGAGAGTTTGCCTGCACCGCGTTTCACAGATGTGCACACCTCGTAGGCTTAAATCACAGTTTTTCTCAGGCTTAAATGCGCGTTACGTACCCGCATTTGCTCTCCTTTTCCATAAACTATGGGCAGGACGAAGCGGATTCCCCGATATCCGCGCCGCAGATGCAATGGGAGATTTACATGATTAAGTTCGAGAACGTCACGAAAATCTACCCAGGACAAGAACGGCCAGCCCTTGATGCAGTCAATCTTGAAATTGTTAAAGGTGAGTTTGTTTTCCTTGTGGGACTTTCAGGTTCTGGTAAATCAACTTTTCTACGTTTGATCCTTCGCGAAGAACGCCCAACATCTGGCGTGATCCATGTAGCGGGTAAAGATTTAGGGACTCTTGCTAATCACAAAGTTCCAGAGCTTCGCCGTCAGGTCGGAACCGTATTCCAAGATTTCCGTTTATTGCCAAATAAAACTATTACCGAAAATGTGGCTTTTGCTTTGCACGTACTTGGTTATTCACAAAAAGAAATTGACCGTGAAGTTCCTGAAGTACTAGAACTTGTTGGTCTTGAAGATAAAGGGGATCGTTTGCCGTCAGAGATTTCAGGTGGCGAGCAACAGCGTGTGGCAATTGCTCGCGCATATGTCAGCCGCCCGCCGATCTTGATTGCCGACGAACCAACTGGAAACTTAGACCCCGCAACTTCTGTTGGAATTATGAAATTACTAGATCGTATTAACCGCGAAGGCACTACCGTGCTCATGGCAACGCACGATGCGGGCATCGTGGATCAAATGCGAAAGCGCGTTATTGAATTAGATTTAGGCCACGTCATCCGCGACCAAGTCCGCGGTGTCTATGGATACACGGGATAGGGGCAGCACATGCGCGCACGGTTTCTTTTAAGCGAAGTTGGTATAGGTCTTCGCCGAAATATGACCATGACCTTTGCCGTCATTGTTACAACAGCTATCTCATTGTCATTGCTTGGAATCGGCCTTCTTTCAAATGCCCAAGTAGGCGCAATGAAGGATTATTGGTATGACAAGATTGAAGTCTCAGTCTTTCTCTGCGGTTCTTTATCTGAATCACCTTCATGTGCCGGCGGCGTTGTAACTTCAGGCCAGCGCCTTCAAATCCAACAGGACTTGCAAGCCATGCCATCGGTTGCTTCGGTTTATTACGAATCACAATCACAAGCATTTACGCATTTCCAGGAACGCTTTAAAGATTCAGCAATTGCTGCAAATGTGACTGCAGATCAATTGCCGGAATCATTTCGAGTGAAAATGAAAGATCCAACCCAGTTTGCGGTAATTGTTAGCGCATTTTCGGGACGCCCAGGCGTTGATGTGGTGCAGGATCAACGAACAATTTTAGATAAGTTCTTTAAATTATTAGGCGTGCTTCGAAACGGTGCATTACTTGTAGGACTTGCTTCAGTTTTAACTGCAGCCCTGCTTATTAGTAATACTTTAAGAATTGCCGCCTTTAACCGGCGACGTGAAACCGGCGTTATGAAACTTGTTGGCGCATCGTCGTGGTCCATTCAATTGCCTTTCTTATTGGAAGGAATCATCTCGGCCATTGTTGGTTGGGCATTAGCAACAGGTTTACTTGCAGCATTAAAGAGCGTGATTGATTCAAAGGTGGCTCCGCTGCTTTCATTCACTAAGTTCTTCGGGTGGGGCCAAGTGTGGGTTTCATCAGCTTACTTATTAGCAACGGGTCTCTTTGTTTCAACTGTTGCTTCAGTAATCACACTTCGTCGCTACCTCAAGGTCTAAGCGAACTTTCATGAAAGAAGTTGGCCGCAAAGTTATTGCTCAAAATAAAAAGGCGCGCCATGATTATTCAATCGAAGATGTGTACGAATGTGGCATGGTTTTAACGGGTACTGAAGTTAAATCACTGCGCCTGGGCCGAGCTTCACTTGTAGATGGCTTTGCAATGGTTACCGATGGCGAACTGTGGCTGAGTGGAATCCATATTCCTGAATACACCGAAGGCACGTGGACAAATCACACACCTCGGCGCGATCGCAAACTATTAGTGCATAAAAATGAACTCAATAAGTTAATTGGAAAGCTAAAAGATTCAGGCACCACTTTGGTTCCACTTTCTTTGTACTTTAAAGATGGCAAAGCCAAGGTTGAAATTGCTGTTGCTAGAGGAAAGAAAGCTCACGATAAGCGCGAGGCGATTAAATCTCGCGAGGCCGATCGTGAAGTTGCCCGCGTAGTTTCACGGGGTACTTCGGGCAAAAGCGGCCGCGCAAGTAAACGCTACGAGGAGTAAAAGACGAGCTGAATTTGTTTATAGAACCTTTTAGAAATCCGCTCGGCTATGCGTAATTCCTCGTGGATTATGACCTCTTCATAAAGTGTCTTACACTTAATACACCGCCGCCTAGTTTGCCCAATTTTTGGGCCGATTTAGCGACGGCAAGCACAGGACTTTTTGTGGAATGAATGGACGTTCATCTCTACTTTGCAGTCAGATGGGTTTTGACAACTACATAGAGAAGAAAGAATTACGTTTCTTTTTCTCCAAGATTTATGTGCGAAAGCACAAACACACTTGGGGGTGAACGGTCTCGACTTTGGATGTTGAGGCAGAGGAAGCGGGCCGAGGAAGCCGGAATGATCTCGTAAACCAATAATCCGTGCAAAAAATAACTGCTGACACTAATCAGCAAGCTTTCACACTCGCTGCATAAGCCAGTCTGAAGCCGTTAGCCCAGGTGCCGCTCTCGACCTGGAACCTAGCGTCGCTAGAGAGCTCTTCATTTCACTGGTGTTGCAAACAGTGAAAGAGAACAGTTTTGCAACTGAGTTCGTCGAAGAGTTGTGTGGAAAAACTTCGGGACTGAGAAAGCGATAATCACACTACGCCCGTAGAAGCTCTGTTTTTGCACCGAAGGACCCGGGTTCGATTCCCGGCACCTCCACGACGAGTGAGCGATAAAAAGCTCGCTTTATTTATAAGCGAATGAGGAGTGGAAGGTTGCGCGCGTTAGAGTAAAACCTCCACCACATTAATTAATGCTGGCCTTCGGGCCCGTGTCCATCATTACCTTTGCTTCGTCCAGTTTTCTTAGCAATAGATTTAAGCAGTCGAAAGTTTGGGAAGTATTCATTGCGTGTGCCGATGTAGCAGAAGCAGATCGACATCAAGCCAACCAACTTGATGGTTATTGGCGTACTTGGGTTTGAAATAAAGAAGAGTCCTACC
>CAIXDY010000124.1 GCA_903918325.1 uncultured Actinomycetes bacterium | reverse complement strand
GTCGAACGTAAATGGATTCAAGAGCGCGTTGAAGTTGGGGTTCAAACTGCAACACGTGAAGAGCACTTGAGAATTTTGAACAAACTCAACAGTGCCGAAGCATTTGAGAATTTCTTGCAGACTAAATTCGTAGGACAAAAGCGTTTCTCGCTAGAAGGTGGCGAGTCAGTAATTCCATTACTTGATGCAGTCCTTTCTTCGGCTGCCGAATTAGGTTTAGAAGAAGTCTGTATTGGCATGCCTCACCGCGGCCGTTTAAATATTTTGGCAAATATCGCCGGAAAATCTGCTGGACAAATTTTCCAAGAGTTCCAAGGCCATTATGCAGAAAACCAAGTTCAAGGTTCGGGCGATGTGAAGTACCACTTAGGTACTGAAGGAACCTTTACGGCTAAATCTGGTGCGACTACCAAGATTTATTTGGCGGCAAACCCTTCACACCTTGAGGCAGTAAACCCAGTTCTGGAAGGAATTGTGCGTGCAAAGCAAGACCGACTCAATATAAAAAATGCTTATTCAGTTTTGCCGATTTTGCTACATGGAGATGCTTCCTTTGCGGGTCAAGGCGTGAATGCAGAAGTCCTGCAGATGTCACAACTGGCTGGTTATCGCACGGGTGGAACTATTCACGTTGTGATCAATAACCAAGTTGGTTTCACAACTTCACCAGTTGCATCACGCACATCTCGTTACTCAACCGATTTTGCCAAGATAATCCAGGCACCGGTCTTCCATGTCAATGGTGATGATCCAGAAGCGTGTGTACGAGTTGCACGATTAGCATTTGAATATCGTCAAGCATTTAACAAAGACATTGTTATCGACATGGTGTGTTACCGCCGCCGTGGACATAATGAAGGTGACGAACCAAGTTTCACTCAGCCAACAATGTATAAACTCATTGATGCAAAGCGCTCCACACGCCATCTTTATACTGAAGCTCTTATTGGCCGTGGTGACATCACGCCGCAAGAAGCCGAAGAAGTCGCCAGAGATTATCAAACTCAACTTGAGGCGGTTTTTGCCGCAGTAAATAATTTGCACGCAGAAAGTAATCCAAACTTCAAGGCACCTATTGCACCTGATGCAAATCAAATCGTTACATCAATTTCAGAAACTTTGGCTAAGGAAATTGCTGCAACACAAACTTCGGTTCCAGAAGGCTTTAGTGTCCATCCAAAACTTTTGCCGCAACTAGTAAAGCGTGTTGAATCCCTTAACGACGCAACCATCGACTGGTCTACTGGTGAAATGTTGGCATTTGGTTCATTACTTAAAGAAGGTCGTCCAATTCGCCTTGCTGGACAAGATGCGCGCCGCGGAACTTTCTCTAACCGACATGCAGTGATTATTGATAAAGAAAACGGTAATGAGTGGACACCACTACGTTCTCTCATTTCAGATGAAAACCATTTCTTTGTCATCGATTCTTTGCTTAGCGAATACGCTGCCATGGGCTTTGAATATGGCTATAGCGTGGAGCGCGAAGAGGCACTTGTATTGTGGGAAGGCCAGTTTGGAGATTTTGCAAACGGTGCTCAAACAATCATTGATGAGTTCATATCTTCGGCGCTTCAAAAGTGGGGTGAGCGTTCATCAGTAGTACTACTTCTGCCACATGGTTATGAAGGTCAAGGCCCTGATCACTCATCGGCACGTATTGAACGTTATTTACAGCTATGTGCCGAACAGAATATGACAGTCGCACAACCGTCATCACCTGCCTCTTACTTCCACTTATTACGTTGGCACGCAAAGAATCCTGCACGCCGACCAATGATTGTCTTTACACCTAAATCAATGTTGCGCTTGAAGGCTGCGGCATCATCACTGAGTGATTTCACAAGTGGACACTTCCAGCCGGTCATTAGTGATGATTCAGTAACTAATGCTTCTCGAGTAATTTTCTGTTCTGGAAAGGTTTATCACGACTTAGTCGCCGAACGAACAAAGCTGGGCGAAACTTCAACTGCAATTGTTCGCGTTGAACTTTTGTATCCCCTTCCAATTGATGAAATGGTTGCTGAAGCTAACAAACATCCACAAGCTAATTTGTTGTGGGTTCAAGATGAACCTGCAAATCAAGGCCCTTGGTCACATATTGCTTTACGCACATCAGAACAACATGGCGGTCATGGATTTGGTTCACGTATTTTGCGTCGAATTTCACGTCGTGCAACTGCATCTCCAGCAACTGGAAATCATCATTTGCACGAGGATGAACAAAAAGCTTTAATGTTGGAAGCTTTTACCCGCTAGTTTTTCGATTCTTTGACAACCTAGGAATCTTAAATAGAACAACACCAACTATTTCTTCAGGTGAAATCCATCCCCACGTACGTGAATCCGTACTCTCGGCCGCATCGCCTTCTACCCAAAACTTCGCGCTTTCAAATTTTTTAGCGCGCTTAACCAGAAAAATCCCCGGCCGCTCTTCGCGTTCCACAACTACAACTTTGCCGACCAAAGCGCGCGCAACGCGTTCAAGTGCTGCGGAGTTACCGATCCAGCTAACAAAGAGCCAATCTCCATCTCGGTATGCGGGAAGCATTGAGTTACCCGCCACCTGGACTGTGCCAAATTTGCTCATGGACGGTAGTCTCGCACTTGTAGTTCCTTCAGTCGATGTGAACTGCGTGCCAATGGCACGAATTATTACAAGAGGAGAAAACATGTTTGCACCAAAGACAACTGTCTACGCACACTGCGATCTTCCATGTGGCGTTTACGATCCAGCCCAAGCAAAAATTGAGGCTCTTTCAGTAAAGGCTTGCATGGAAAAGTACGCAGCAAATACCGATGCAGATTTCCGTTCACGCTCAGTTGCTATCAAAGAAGAGCGTTCACACCAAGTGAAAGAGCATCTCTGGGTTCTATGGACCGATTATTTCAAGGCTCCACACTTTGAGGCATACCCACAGTTGCACTCACTATTTAACGAGGCAACAAAGCTTGCAGGTGCTGCAGGTACAAAAGGAACTCAAGATGTTGCAGTTGCAGATAAGCTGATCGGAAAGATTGATGAAATTGCAGAGATTTTCTGGGCAACAAAGAAAGCTTAATTTAAGAGATTAAAGATTGCGCGGCGGTGCGGGCGAGGAATGAAACTCGCTCCACCGCCGATCTTTTTATCATGGCAGCAGCAACTTGACGCTCACCTTCATAGACTTCACATTCAAAAGTTAATTCGCGATTCTCAACTTCAATGCATCGAGAAATTCCGCGCAGTTCGGCACCAATAGATGCTGGGCTCAACGTAATCATTTCAAAACTTATAGGGATAGTCGTTTCTTCGGGCTCAAGATGTTCATCCATAGAGATTATTGCGGCATGTTCCATCAAGTTCATTAAATGTGATTGAGAAACGATCGGTAAATCACCAATACCTAACGCAACCGATGTGTCACCTGCGCGGGCAGTCATTACCGTTAAGCCAACGGCTCCGATAACTTCTTCGGCAGGTTTCATACTTATTAACCTACCTGCTTAAAGCTTAAGAAGTGGGATTATCGCCATCATTGAGATAGCGAATTTCTTCAGTGTGTTCGATCGTAACTTCACGATGTTCAACCTGGCCGAACTCGTCTATCTCTATTGAAATTTCAGTCATGCTGAACTGCGTTACAACTTCGGTAAAAGCACCGCTTACTTGGCCATGGATCTGATTAAAGATTGCATCATGTAAGTCTTGAGGAGCTTGCTCATTGCAGGTGCGGCGCAGTGCCTCTTGCATTAAAGCCCGCATCATTTGTTCGTGTGCCAATTCGGCTTCGCATGCTGGACATTCTGCAACGTGGACTTCTAAGGCTAGTAATTGTGGCGCCTCAATATTTCCTTCAATAAGTAATACGAAGGAGTTAAGGATCTGATTACAAGGCGTTACAAATGAGAAGCTCATGCGTCGGCCTCCTCATCAGTTTTGCTTGCCGATTGAGAGGAAGGCTTGGCTTTAACGCTGTAACCAAGTTCTTTCGCATACTCAGTTAACCGCTCACGGAGCTGTTTTCTTCCCCGATGCAGGCGAGACATTACGGTTCCGGCGGGCACGCCCACGATTTCTGCAATCTCTTTGTATGAAAAGCCCTCAACATCGGCTAAATAAACGGCGATACGAAACTCTTCTGGAATTTCTTGAAGTGCACGTTTGATATCGCTATCAGGAAGATTTTCTAGCGCCTCGACTTCAGCAGATTTTCCTTGATCACTTGTGTGGGAAGCTGCATCGGCTAACTGCCAATCTTCAATTTCACCGGCGGAAAGTTGCGGACGGCGCTGATCTTTTCGATAC
>CAIXDY010000123.1 GCA_903918325.1 uncultured Actinomycetes bacterium | reverse complement strand
TCCAGGGCAGGGAGCTGCTCGTGTGAAGAAATTGTCCAGGCCTTTTCGGCTGAAATAGGTGCGTGAACTTCCACAAATTCACCATGTGGCAAGCGCAGCAGGCGTCCGGTTTCAGTACCGTGCAAAAGAAGTTCGCGATCGGCACGTTGTAGTGACAGACATAAACGCTTAGTAATGATGAATGCCAGAGGCGGAAGAACGAAAATTCCAACGCGAGTTCCCCACATGATTTGATTGATAGTCATACTGAAGTGCGTGGCAATGATGTCGTTACCACCGTTAATTAATGAGACCATCATGAAAGTAAGCGACATTGCACCTAGTGCTGTGCGATTTGGTGCATTGCGGGGGCGATCAAGCAAATGGTGTTCGCGCTTATCGCCAGTGAACCAAGCTTCGATAAATGGATAGAGCGCCATTCCTGTAAAAATTATGCCCGGAACAATTAATCCAGGAATCAAAATGTTCCACGAGATTGTGTGGCCGAAAGCATGAGTTTCAAGTGGGGGAGACATGCGCACTAATCCATCGAGCCAACCCATGTACCAGTCAGGTTGCGAACCTGCCGAAATTTGGCCTGGCGTGTAAGGACCGTAGAGCCAGATGGGGTTAATTGAGGCAACTGCTGCCAGAAATGCAATAACGCCAAAAACAATAAAAAAGAATCCGCCAGCTTTAGCCATGTAGGTTGGCATTAATGGATAGCCGACTACGTTCTTTTCAGTACGTCCAGGACCCGGAAATTGTGTGTGCTTTTGATACCAGACCAGCATTAAGTGAATAGTGATCAATGCCAGAAACGCTCCGGGCAAAAGTAAAACGTGAACCGTGAATATTCGCGGAATAAATGAGGTGCCCGGGAAAGCGCCACCAAAAGCAAAGAAAGCTAAGTAAGAGCCAACAACGGGAATGGCTTGAATAATCGCTTCTGCGATTCGGATACCTGTTCCAGAAAGTAGATCATCAGGCAGTGAATAACCCAAGAAACCTTCAACGATTCCTAATGTTAATAAGCCAATTCCTAGGATCCAGTTGAACTCGCGTGGCTTACGGAAAGCACCAGTAAAGAAAACGCGGAGTAAGTGACCAACGATTGCAGCCATAAAAATAATCGCTGCCCAGTGGTGAATCTGGCGCATCAATAAACCACCACGAACTTCAAATGAAATATGCAAAGTTGAGGCATATGCCGCCGACATCTTTAAACCTTGCAGCGGGGCATAGCTACCTTCGTAAGTGACATCTCTTTGTGATGGATCAAACCAGAATGTTAAGAAAGTTCCTGACAATAATAAAATGACAAATGAGTACAGGCAGACTTCACCGAGCATGAACGACCAGTGATCAGGAAAGACTTTAGTGAGATTTTTCTTCATCCATGCGGCAGCACCTGTACGTTCATCGACGGCGTTAGCAACGGTTCCGAGTTTCTTTTCGATCATTGTCATTGTGAGTTACGCTCCCAGAAGCTAGGTCCGACCGGTTCACTAAATGGTGCTCGTGCAATGAGATAACCCTGCGCATCCACGGTGATATCTAACTGTGGAAGTGGGCGGGCCGCAGGTCCAAATATAACTTTGGCTCCGCGAGGAACATCGAAAGTAGATTGATGACATGGGCACAGGAGGTGCTTAGTTTGTTGTTCATACAGCGCAACTGCGCAGCCCATATGGGAACAAATCTTCGAGAAAGCAATAATTCCATCATGAGTCATCGCAAGCTTCTTGGCCGTTAACTGAAAATCAGTGGGGCGAAGGCGAATCAATAGCACGGCATCTTTTCCAATATCACTCAGCGCGCGTTCTGAACCTTCAGCAACTTCTGGAAGAACTTGAGCTACTGCACCGACCTCAAGATCTGAGGCCAAAATTGGGCGATTGCCGGGATCGGTGACTAAACGCGTCCCTGCTTTCCAGCTAGTTGTTTCTAAAGATTTGGATGGAACCGGGCCTAGATCGCGAAGAAGTAAAAGTGGAGGTAGCGCCGAAAGTCCAAGAGCTGCACCCAATGATTTCTTAATTAATGAGCGACGGCCCATGCCAACTGTGCCAGCACGTTCTTTTATAGTGCTAACAAAATCTTCACGATCACTTTCAGATGAGCGAAATTCATGACGTTGTGCAACTACTTCGGTATCTGGCATCAGCGTACGTGCCCATTGAATCAGACCCATACCGATGAAGAAAAGCGAGATCGCCATTCCAAGACCAAGACCGAGTTGATGTGCATTTTGACTGCCCATTACTGGAACAAAAATGAACTTATCTTGAGGAACAAAAACATAAGAGAGAATTAATAGAACTGTACCGAATGCAGAAAGCGCAAAGAGAATCGCTACTTGTCGCTCAGCAGCTTTTTCAGCTTTCGGGTCGATATCGGCAGCGCGGTGAACGTGTGCTGGCACACCAGGATCTTTTATGGCTTCGATTTCGTTAGACATGTTTTCCCTATCTCGCTTTCGTAGCCAACCAGACTGCTACACCAATGAGCAATCCAAGTCCTAAAATCCAACCCAATAAACCCTCGGTAACTGGACCAACACGACCCATGGATGCGCCGCCAAGATTTGGTTCTTTCTCTGCTGCTTTAATCCATTTAATAATCGATAGCTTTTCAGCTGGAGTAATTGTTTTATCGCTAAAAACCGGCATTGATTGCGGACCAGTGATGAGTGCTTCATAAATATATTTCGGTTCTACACCCATAAGTGTCGGCGCATATTTTCCTTGAGTTAAAGCCCCACCTTGGCCAGCAAAGTTATGACACATTGCGCAGTTGTTTCTAAATAATTCTCCACCTTGAGCCGTGTTTCCGTCGCGTTCATAATTGAGAACAGCATCCTCGGGAATAGCTGGGCCAGGTGCCAAAGATGCAACATAGGCAGCTAGCGCTGCAGTTTGCTCTGCGTTATATACCGGTGGTTTACGCATTGCCTGTGTACTCATGTCGGCCATAGGCATACGACCTGTTCCAACTTGAAAATCAACTGAGGCCGCACCTACACCGATCAGTGATGGGGCTATTGCTCCACCTTCAGCGTTGAGTCCGTGGCACGAAGAACAACCTTTAAGGAAAATCTGTCGGCCTTCATCAATGGCTGCAGTTCGCGCGAAAGTTGTAGGGCTTTGTTTAACCGTTGCGCTTGCAACCGAAAAAGTAGTTCCTATGGCTAGAAGAGCTAAGACAAGCATGAGTGGCGCAGCTGCCTTATGACGGCGGTAGCGGGACAGTCGCTTCACGAAGTGGTTGTACTCCCTTACTTAATTAGATAAATCGCAGAGAACAAAGCGATCCACACGACATCGACAAAGTGCCAGTAGTACGAAACAACAATTGCAGTGGTTGCCTGCTCGTGAGTAAAGCGTCGGGCTTTAGAAACTCGAACCATGACAATGATGAATGCAATCAAGCCGCCTGTAACGTGCAGACCGTGAAAACCGGTAGCAATAAAAAAGACTGAGCCATAGGCTGTTGACGAAAGAGTCAAACCTTCTTGAACAAGTGAGGCGTATTCAAAAATCTGGCCACCAATAAAGAAAGCTCCCATTAAAAATGTCAGCGCGAACCATTCACGCATTCCCCATTTGTTGATTTGGAAAAAACTTCCGGTGCGGCTTTTTTGAAAACGTTCAGCAGCAAATACACCGAATTGGCAAGTAACCGAAGAGAGCACAAGCACGGTGGTATTAATTGCAGCGAAGCGAACATTTAAAATGTGATTCGACAGCGCCCAAATAGTTGGGCCTTGTACTGCGCGCGTTGTGAAGTACATGGCGAAGAGTGCAGCGAAAAACATTAATTCACTGGAGAGCCATACGATCGTGCCGACGGCAACGGCATTGGGACGTGTGATTTTGTGGTGGGCCGTTACGGATGCGCTGGACATGGGGCGATTATTCCCGAAAATTACGCCTGCGTCTGCCAAGTAGGCCCTTTACCCCGCACTATTCCCGCTCTATGACAGTGAAACAGGCCACAGATATTTTCGCGCTTTTCATCAATGCGGGAGCCAACTTCTGCAATTAGACTACGTGCATGAGTCAGCAACCCAAGAAACACATCCTCATTTATTCTGATGACTCCACGGTTCGCGCTGCGATTACTTCGGCTTTGGGCCTACGGGTTGCAGCAGATTTACCCGAACACTCGATTCATGAATTTGCCACGGCAGCAGCTTTGCGTGCTTTTGTCGATGCTAAAGGCGCGGTGGATCTATTCATCCTAGATGGCGAAGCGGTTCCTGAAGGTGGAATGGGTGTGGCCCGTCAATTAAAGGATGAGGTTTTCAATTGTCCACCAGTCTTGCTTATAACCGGACGCAAAGAGGATGCATGGTTAGCGGCCTGGTCCTTGGCTGAAGCCTCAGTTATTCATCCCATTGACCCATTTACATTGGCTAAGAGCGCAGCAGATTTATTGCGCGGAACTCAACTCATTACGGTTTAAGTTAAAAGTTTTATGTCTGAGAATAAGTGGGATTTTTTTCTATCTCACCTCAATGATGGCTTGGATTTAGAACCCCTGGATGTTCAGTGGTGCATGAAGGAGATTCTAGAAAACCGTGCCGATACCGAGTTAATAAAGAAGTTTCTAATTGCGCTAAAAAATAAAGGCGAGACCTCTGAAGAGGTCGGTGCCTTAGTTGCTCAGATGTATCAACATGTTTCACCAATCTCCATTACAGAGCGGGCAGTTGACACTGTTGGAACTGGTGGCGATGGAGCGCACACGATAAATATTTCAACCACGGCAGCCATAATCGCTGCAGCGGCGGGTGCCAAAGTAGTTAAGCATGGAAATCGTGCAGCATCTTCGAAATCTGGTGCAGGTGATTTGCTCGAAGCCCTTGGCGTAAATATTTCACTGGATGGCATCGCCGTAGCACAAAGTTTTAACGCGCTTGGAATTGGTTTTTGCTTTGCTCCTGTTTTTCATCCAGCAATGCGTTTTGCGGCGCCGGCACGTAAAGAACTGGGCACACCTACGGTATTCAATATTTTGGGGCCCTTGGCAAATCCAGCTCAACCACAAGCAGCTGCAATTGGAGTGGCAAATGAGCGCATGCATTTAGTGCTGTCGCCCCAGTCGATGGCGGCGGCGTAGTGGTGGCTCAGGTCGGAGTCCGGGTCGCCGGCCTTGG
>CAIXDY010000122.1 GCA_903918325.1 uncultured Actinomycetes bacterium | reverse complement strand
CCCCCACGGCTCTGAACACTCTTTCCCTACACGACGCTCTTCCGATCTGTCGCGGCGGGAACGTCTTTCGTAAATCCCGTCACAGGGCTGGTTTACAAGACTTCCGTCGAAACCGCTGTGCTGTCCGGCGTAGCAGATTGCGTCGTCACTTCATCCGTACAAGGCACGCTCGGCATCCTGAATATCGGCAACGTGCTGACGCTCGGCATCCCGAAGATCGGACTTCCGGACAGCGGAACAGTGACCGACGTGACGACCGAGGGCGCGGATGCCGAGACCGATGCCGCGTATCGCCAGCGTGTGCAAGCCCGCTATCGCATGAAAGCCCAAGGCGGGTCTTTCGAGGATTACTGGCTGTGGGCGACTGAAGTTGGCGGCATCCGTGACGCTTTCCCCTACGTGATATACGGCGGCGCAGTAACGGTTTACGCCGTGGCGAACGGCAGCGGAGCCGACAATTTTGCGATCAGGACGTGCGCCCAATATTTCACATCGCAGATTTATGTCGCGTTTTTCTGGAGAGAAACGCTGTGAATCCACCCCGCGTTGCCATAAGTGAACATTATTAACACCAGAATTAACTAAGTCATTACAAGCCCATTTAGATGGCGCTAAAGTTCGATTACTTTGAGCGTGTATTTTTCCAACCCACTTCTTTAGTGAAGCGTGGGCAATACTCAATCCATAATGACGTGCAAAACCGGCAATATCAGTTTGATAAACCGACAAAGTTGGAATATCTAAACGTTGTGCAATCTTCGTTACATATTTACCGAGAAAAATTGGTGACGCTAAGTGAATAACATCGGGAGCAAAGCCATCGAGGAGCTGTTCTAAACTACGTTGCGGAAATGCAAGAGGGATCAAACCTTTCATTTCTAGACTTGGCACACGTTTGACGCGAAAGCCAGCAAACTCTTTTGGCCCATCGGCACTCTCTGGTGCAATAACTAGTGCCTGATGCCCCTCGGCTTTGAGGTACTCCAGAATGCGAAGCACTGAGTTGGTTACTCCATTTACTTGAGGCAGAAATGACTCGGTAACAATGGCCACACGTAGTGGAAGGTTCATGTGGGTAATGTTCAGCCCGCATTAAAGACTCAACTTCACATTGAGGTTACGTGTTGGCAAATCTGGCGTGAAATCTCGCCTTGTGGCTCGCGCAAGCGGTTACTGGCCAGTAACATTGACCACATGAAGATTGCTGTCTGCATCAAACAAGTTCCAGATTCATGGGCTGAGAAAAAGATGGTGGGCGGTTTACTCGATCGTGCCAACGTTGATGCAGTGCTCAATGATCTCGATGAATATGCAATTGAAGAAGCGCTGCGCATTGCCGAAGCCCATGGAGGAAATGAAGAGGGTGGAGCTAACACCGTCACAGTCATTTCAATGGGCCCAGAACGTGCCACTGAAGCGATTCGAAAAGCGCTATCAATGGGCGCAAACGATGCAATCTTAATTAGCGATGCCACTTTGGCCGGTGCTGATGCCGTACTCACATCCCAAGTTTTGGCTAGCGTCATTACCAAAGAGAACTTTGACATCGTTATTTGCGGAACAGAGTCAACAGATGCACGCATGAGCGTTGTGCCTGCGATGATCAGTGAAAAGTTAGATTGGGCGCAGCTTACTTTCGCTTCAAAAGTTGAGGTAGATCCAAGTACTCAGAAAGTTTCAATAACTCGTGTAACTGAAGCAGGAGTAGAAGAAATTTTTGCGGTGTTTCCAGTGGTAATAAGTGTTGTAGAAAAAATTAATGAGCCTCGCTATCCATCCTTCAAAGGCATTATGGCCGCGAAGAAAAAGACAATTGATATTCGAAATTGCGCGAGTACGGGTGTACAAGTGGCGGCAGCATGGAGCACTGTCATTGACTCAGCTCCAAGACCACCTCGCGCAGCCGGTGTTGTAATAACTGACGACGGTGGTGCTGGTCAAAAACTTGTCGACTTCCTCATTGAGAAGAAGCTCATATGAGCACTGTATTAATTCTTGCTGATTTTGTTGGCGAAAAAGCAAGTAAATCCACGGTGGAAATTGCAACTGCTGGCGCTGTGATTGGAGAGGTCACTGCACTAGTTCTAGCCCCAGTTGGTAAAGGCGCCGCGCGTGCAGCAACGCTTGTACACGGGCCTATTGCAAAGGCAATAGTTGTTGAATCGGATGATTTTGATAAGCACGGAGTTCCAGCAACTGCGGATGCACTTGCACAAGTAATTACAAAGATGCAGCCAGCGGCGGTGCTTGTAGTTTCACATGCATTTGGAAAAGAGGTTGCTGGTCGAGTAGCAATGAAAGTGCAATCAGGAATTATTACTGATGCTGTTGCTATTGCCGCAGATTGCACAACAACGCAGTTAGTTTTTGGTGGATCTACTACCGTGCATTCAAAAATCTCGCATGGAGTTTCAATTATTACCGTGCGTCCAAATACCGTCACCGCTGATTTTGTAACATGTTCTCCGGCAATCGAGACACTTCCATTATCAATTGCAGAGAAATCAAAATTGGCCACTATTACCTCTTCCCAACCGCCAGTTAAAGGTGGTCGCCCTGAGTTAACTGAGGCGAACATAGTTGTTTCCGGTGGCCGCGGAACAAATGGTGATTTCACTGCAGTTGAAAATTTTGCTGATTCCCTGGGCGCAGCTGTTGGTGCATCTCGTGCAGCAACTGATGCCGGTTGGTATCCACATTCACATCAAGTAGGACAGACCGGAAAAACTGTGAGCCCAACGCTCTATGTTGCGTGTGGAATTTCAGGTGCAATTCAGCATCGCGCTGGAATGCAGACCAGTAAAACCATCGTGGTAATCAATAAAGATCCCGAGGCACCACTGTTTGAATTAGCTGATTTTGGTGTCGTAGGAGATCTCTTTGCCGTGCTGCCTCCGGCAACGGAAGGCGTTAAAGCGCGCAAACCCTAAGATTGACCCATGTCATCTATCTATCTAGACCATGCTGCAACCACGCCAATGGTTGAAGAGGCTTTGATGGCAATGACTACGCAATTGGCCCAACTTGGAAATCCATCTAGTTTGCACACGCATGGCCGCGCAACACGGAAAACGTTAGAAGATGCACGCGAAGTAATTGCTCAAGGTGTTGGTTGTTTACCTAGCGAAGTAATTTTTACCGCTTCGGGTACTGAAGCAAATAACACCGCACTCAAAGGTTTGTACTGGCAAGGGCGCGATAATGGCCGCCATGTTGTTGTCATAAGTGCTATCGAGCATCACGCAATTTTGGATCCAGCGCACTGGTTAGAAGAACATGAAGGCGCTGAAGTTATTCAGATCCCAGTTAATATTGATGGAGTTGTAGATCTAGATTTTCTGAAATCACTTATTGCTTCTCGTGGTCATGAGATCGCTGTTATTTCAGTCATGCATGCCAATAATGAAACTGGTGTCATTCAACCTTTACGTGAAGTTGTAGAAATCGCTGGAGAAATTCCGGTGCATAGTGATGCAGTTCAAAGTTTTAAGAAGATTCCGCTTTCATTTAAAGATTTAGGTCTGTATGCGATGTCATTGAGCGCCCACAAAATTGGTGGACCATTAGGAGTGGGTGCATTAATTTTGCGACGCACCGTTGAAATCCCAGCGCTATTACATGGCGGGGGACAGGAACGCGAAATTAGAAGTGGAACCTTTAACGCGCCAAGCATCGTTGGTTTTGCAGCTGCAGCAAAAAGTGCGTACTACGATGCTCAGCACGTACAAACTTTGCGCGATGCTTTTATTTCAGGTGTGATGTCAGCGATTCCAGATGCATCGATTAATGGTTTGAATTCGCAGCGCTTGCCCGGAATAGTGAACGTAACTTTTCCTGGCACACAGAGTGATTCACTTCTCTTGCTCATGGATGGCCAACATATTTCATGTTCTACCGGATCGGCCTGCAGTGCGGGAGTTCATGAAGCTAGTCACGTTCTGCTGGCAATGGGCCACAGCCAGTTGACTGCGCAATCTTCATTACGCTTTTCTTTTGGCGCAGTAAGCACACAAGCCGATGTCGACCACGTTCTGTCAGCTCTGCCTGATGTAATTACCCGAGGACGGGCGGCTAATCTTTCATGAAGTTAATTGCAGCAATGAGCGGTGGAGTGGATTCGGCGGTGGCCGCAGCCCGCGCAGTAGAAGCTGGGCATGAAGTTATTGGTGTGCACTTAGCCCTATCTGCTAATCCTCAAAAATATCGTTCAGGTGCACGTGGTTGTTGCACCATTGAAGATTCGCATGATGCCCGCCGCGCTGCAGACGTCATCGGCATTCCCTTTTATATCTGGGACATGGCTGAAGAATTTCATGATGGTGTTGTTGAAGATTTCTTAGCTGAATATTCTGCAGGGCGAACCCCGAATCCATGTTTGCGTTGTAATGAAAAAATTAAATTTGCCGCAGTTTTAGATCGCGCACGTGCAATGGGCTTTGACGGAGTTGTAACTGGTCACTATGCACGAACCCAAGAAAGCGCTGAAGGTAAAACGCTTCATCGCGCCGTTGATCACTCTAAAGATCAGTCCTATGTTTTATCTGTACTGACCGTTGAACAAATTGCAGGCGCAATTTTTCCATTGGGTGACACAACTAAAGTTGATATTCGCAAAGAAGCCGAAGCACGTGGTTTAGCTGTTGCGCAAAAGCCTGATAGTCACGACATTTGCTTTGTCCCTTCAGGAGATAACGCCGGTTGGTTGCGCGATCGTTTAGGCAGTGAAGCTGGCCCAATTGTTGATCAAGATGGCGTGAAGATTGGTGAACATAAAGGTGCGTACACATACACAATCGGGCAACGTAAAGGTTTAGGCCTGACAGTTCCAACTGCCAATGGATCACCACGTTTTGTTTTGAAAATTGAACCAGTCTCAAATACCGTTGTTGTTGGCGCACGCGAAGATTTAGCTGTTACAACAATGCGTGGAGAACGCCCAGTGTTTTGTGGAAGCGCAGTAACTGCCACAAAAGAACGTGGATTTGTTCAAGTACGCGCACATGGTGCCGCGCTTCCATGCACATATTTCCTTGACGGCCCTCTTTTAGTTGCCGAACTTGATGAACCACTGTTAGGTCTTGCTACCGGTCAAGCGATGGTTATTTATGACGGTGATCGCGTAGTTGGTTCAGCCACAATTTGCGAGACTGAGTAATGAGCAACACCGCCCGTCACCGAATGAGCGAGTTGATCAATGAGATTCGTGATCACCAATTTAAATACTATGTTTTAGATGCCCCAACGCTGACCGATGCCGAATTTGATGGCTTATTAATTGAATTAACTCAGTTAGAGGCTCAATACCCAGAACTACGTGAAGCTGATTCACCTACGCAAAATGTTGGTGGCGGCTTTGCTACACATTTTGAACAGCGTGATCACATCGAAAAAATGATGAGTCTGGATAACGTATTTGATCTCGATGAACTCAAGCTTTGGTTTGAACGCGTTGAGAAAGAAGTTCCGAACCCAACGTATATCTGCGAACTAAAAGTCGATGGCCTAGCCATCAACTTAACGTATGAAAATGGGCAGTTAGTGCGGGGTCTAACGCGTGGTAACGGCGTAACTGGCGAAGATGTCACGCTGAATGTGAAAACAATTAAGAATCTGCCACACACACTAAAAGGGAAATATCTTCCTTCGCTCATCGAAATTCGCGGCGAAGTCTTCTTTCCACTGGCAGCTTTTAATGAACTCAATGAAGGTTTAGAGGAATCGGGTAAAACTCTTTTCGCTAATCCACGCAATGCCGCAGCCGGTTCACTTCGCCAGAAAGATCCACGTGTTACTGCGCAACGGCCATTGTCCGTTGTTGTGCACGGAATTGGTGCACGCCAAGGAATCGCTTTTGATTCGCAAAGTTCTGCCTATGAAGCCCTGGCCGAACTTGGTTTACCCACAAGTGATCGCGTCAAAGTATGTAAATCTAAAGCTGAAGTTGCGAAATTCATTGCTTATTTTGAAGAGCACCGCCACGATGTTGAACATGAGATAGATGGCGTAGTTATTAAAGTGGACTCACTAGTTGAGCAACAGCAACTTGGCTTTACTTCGCGGGCACCAAAATGGGCAATTGCTTTTAAATATCCACCCGAAGAAGTAACGACAAAACTTTTAGATATCAAAGTCAGTATTGGACGTACCGGTCGGGTAACGCCATTTGCATTTATGGAGCCCGTAAAAGTTGCTGGGTCCACGGTTACAAATGCAACGCTGCATAACGCCGAAGAAATTGTGCGCAAAGGGGTTTTGATTGGTGATGTTGTGGTTATTCGTAAAGCTGGCGATGTTATCCCAGAAGTTTTAGGTCCCGTTGTTGAACGACGCACCGGTAAGGAACATGCATTCGTGATGCCAACGCACTGTCCCGAATGTGGCTTCGAACTTCGCGCAATGTCAGCTGGTGATGTAGATATTCGTTGTCCAAATACCCAAAGTTGTCCGGCGCAGTTGCGAGAGCGTATTTATTACATTGGTTCTCGCGCAGCCCTAGATATCGATGTCTTGGGTTATGAAGCAGCAGTGGCTTTACTTGAAGCCAAAATCATCACCGATGAATCCGATCTATTTAATTTAACTGCGCAGAAATTGGCTACAAGTGATTTCTTTATGAAAAAAGATGGCACCGCTGGTGCCAATGTCTCTAAATTGTTAGCAGCTTTAGAAGATGCTAAAGCTCGGCCTTTATGGAGAACTTTAGTAGCGCTTTCAATTCGCCATGTTGGACCAACAGCTGCACAAGCCTTAGCAACCCATTTTGGTTCCATAGAGAAAATCTCGAAAGCAAACGCGCAAGAGTTAGCCGACATTGATGGAGTCGGCGCAACAATTGCGCAATCTATTGTTGAGTGGTTTTCGATTGATTGGCATCAAGAAATTATTAGTAAGTGGAGTAAAGCCGGAGTGCGCGTTGTTGCCGAAGTAGAAGTTCAATTACCGCAAACACTCAGTGGTCTTACATTTGTTGTAACTGGCGGTTTAGAAAGTTATTCACGCGATAGCATCGCTGAAACTATTGCTGCGCATGGAGGTAAATCTTCGAGCTCGGTTTCTAAGAAGACTAATTACGTATTGGTGGGTACTGACCCAGGTTCAAAGTTAGCTAAAGCACAAGAACTAGGTGTACCGGTCATCGATGAAGCCACGTTTAAGCAATTACTTAATGGGCAGGCATAGTAAGATTCTGACCATGATCAACTTAGCTGCTGAAGCCGCCCGTAAACTTCCAATGCCTCCTTACGCATATGGAGTTATCGGATTTTCTGTTCTCGCACTATTTCTTTATTTAGCCCTTCGCTTAGACCGGGATTAATTTGTCCCGAGTTGGAATTTACGGCGGAACTTTTGACCCCATTCATTTAGGTCATTTGCACGTAATCGCTCAACTTTTTGAAAAAAATCTGGTTGATGAATTATTAGTTATACCTGCGGGTGAACCTTTGCTTCGCGAGCATGCACCTCATGCATCAGGTGCCCAACGGCGCAGAATGTGTGAACTTGCTATCGCCACACTCGCCCCAGAAATCGGCAAAAAAATCAGCATTAATCCGATTGAGATTTTGCGTGAAGGCCCAAGTTATGCAATCGACACCGTGGAAGCCGTTGCGCGCAGCCACCCGGGTGATCAAATATTTCTGATTATGGGCGCCGATGCATTTGCCAAGCTAGATCAATGGCATCGCAGTGATGATTTAAAGAAAATGATTTCAATTATCTGCATCGATCGACCTGGATATCCCTCCCACGGCATTGATATCGCCGCCTTAGAAGTTGCCGCAACCACGATTCGCCAAGGTTTAAGCGCCGAAGTAACGGAAAATGTTGCGGCATTTATACGAGAGAATGCGCTCTATGACAATCAGTAGCAAAACCCACGAGATTACCCAAGTTGCCGCCCATGCAATAATCGACAAGATTGGTACCGATTTAATTGCTATCGATTTATCTGAGCAATTAGTTCTGAGCGAAGTTTTTTTAATCGCAACGGGACAAAATTCAGCCCAAGTTGATGCCATTGCCGATGAAGTCGAACGTAAATTACAAGCTATCGGCGAAAAGCCAGCACGCCGCGAAAAAGGTGCTGAATGGATTTTGCTTGATTATTCAGATTTAGTCGTGCATATACAAAGCACTGATCTGCGTCGCTATTACATGTTAGATCGTTTGTGGAATGACTGCCCAACAATTGAACTTGATGCAGTAAAGGATGCCGCGCTACATGGTCGGTAATCGCATTGTTTTATGGCGCCATGGTCAAACTGACTGGAATAAAATCAATAGATTTCAAGGCCACTCTGATATTCCATTAAATGAAGTGGGTAAGTTACAAATTAAACATGCTGCACAAATTCTTGCCGGAATGAATCCCACTCAGATTATTTCCAGTGATTTAGGTCGGGCAGTAGAAACTGCGCAAGCCCTTGCTGATTTAACTGGCTTAACTGTTAGCACCCATGAATCTCTTCGTGAAACAAATGGTGGGTTATGGGAAGGTAAAACTGGTTCACAAAATCGCACCGAAGATTTTCATAATTTTATTCGCTGGATAGATGGTGACGATAATCCCGCTGGAACAACGGGGGAGCGACGCAGTGAAGTTGCTTCACGTTCAGTTGGCCAAATTCTAAAAACTCTTGAAGGTAAAACTGATCAACTCTTAGTTGTGGCAACACATGGCGGCACCGCTAGATGTGCACTCGGTGAATTACTTCAGCTGCCACTTTCACATTGGGGAGTTCTCGGCGGACTTTCGAATGCATCATGGTCAGTTTTGCAACGCAATCCCCGCCAATGGAATTTAGTTGAACATAACGCTGGATCTATTCCAGAACCTGTTTACGGCGAAGAAAGCGGAGCAACTTTCGTTTAATACCCTCACGCATGAATGCGGTAAGGTCGGGCACTAACGACGGGGCTATAGCGCAGCTGGTAGCGCACCTGCATGGCATGCAGGGGGTCAGGGGTTCAAATCCCCTTAGCTCCACATATGAATAACAACGTGAATGACGAGCGCGAGCACGCGGCATACGACTTTGCCTACGTGCAGGAAAAATGGCTGCCAATTTGGGATCAAGTTCAACCATTTAAATCTGGTCGCGCCGATGATCCACGTGAAAAGAAATATGTCTTGGATATGTTTCCTTATCCATCGGGTGATTTACATATGGGCCATGCCGAGGCTTATGCCTTAGGTGATGTGATTGCGCGTTATTGGATTCAAAAAGGTTTCAACGTTATGCACCCCATTGGTTGGGATGCATTTGGTTTACCCGCAGAAAACGCGGCGATTAAACGCAATTCTGACCCACGCATCTGGACATATGAAAATATTGCAGTACAAAAAGCATCAATGCGACGTTATGCCTGTTCATTTGATTGGGATCGTGTTTTTAATACGTGCGATCCCGAATATTACAAATGGAATCAGTGGCTTTTTCTAAAACTGCACGAGCGCGGTTTAGCTTATAGAAAAGATTCAGCAGTTAACTGGTGCCCAGGTTGCCAAACGGTATTAGCAAATGAACAAGTTGTTGCTGGACTTTGCGAACGTTGTGATTCAGTTGCAACCAAGAAAAAGTTAAATCAGTGGTATTTCAAGATCACTGACTATGCCGATCGCTTGCTCGATGACATGGCACAACTTGAAGGTAAATGGCCTGAAAAAGTTCTAATGATGCAGCGCAATTGGATTGGTCGATCAACCGGTGCCAATGTTTCCTTTGTAATCGAAGGCCGAGCTGAGCCTGTAACTATTTATACAACTCGTCCAGATACTTTGTACGGCGCAACTTTTATGGTTGTAGCAGCTGATAGTGAATTAGCTGCAGAACTTGTTGTAGGTACCGGCGTAGAGTCACAATTCAATGAGTATCTAGAAAAAATTAAAGCCGACAGCGATATCGATCGCCTTGCTACTGATAGACCAAAGAGCGGTGTGTTTTTAGAGCGCTATGCAATTAATCCAGTAAACGGCGCACAACTTCCAATTTGGGCAAGTGATTATGTTTTAGCCGATTACGGCACTGGCGCAATCATGGCCGTACCTGCCCATGATCAGCGCGACTTAGATTTTGCGAAAGCATTTGATTTGCCAGTATGTGTAGTTGTCGAAACCGGTGAAGAAGATCCAAATATCAGCGGTATTGCAACTGGTGGCGATGGGAAATTAGTTAACTCAGGTGCACTTAACGGTCTTAATAAAGCCGAAGCTATTACAGCAATTAACGCTCAACTAGAAAAAGATGGTCTTGGAAAATCTGCCCGTAATTATCGTTTGCGCGATTGGTTAGTTTCTCGTCAACGTTATTGGGGTACGCCTATTCCAATTATTCACTGCCCAAAGTGTGGTGAAGTTGCAGTACCCGAAGATCAATTACCGCTTACTTTGCCAGATGCCGAAGGTTTAGATTTAAAACCTAAAGGCACTTCTCCACTTGGCGCAGCTACCGATTGGGTCAATGTTGCCTGTCCAAAGTGCAAAGCCCCAGCTAAGCGCGATACCGACACTATGGATACTTTCGTAGACTCATCCTGGTATTACCTTCGCTATCCATCATCAACGGTTAGTGATCAACCATTTTTGAAGAAAGATATTGAAACGTGGTTACCTGTAGATCAATATGTTGGCGGAGTAACGCATGCGATTCTTCACCTTTTGTATAGCCGTTTCTTTACTAAAGTTCTCAATGACATGGGAATGGTTGACTTCAACGAACCATTTACCCGACTTTTGAATCAAGGAATGGTTGTCATGGATGGCTCAGCCATGTCAAAGAGCCGTGGAAATTTAGTTCGACTATCCGATGAGCTAGAACATCACGGCGTCGATGCAATTCGTTTATCAATGGTTTTTGCCGGACCTCCCGAAGATGATGTTGATTGGTCAGATGTTTCACCATCAGGTTCAGTTAAATTCTTAACACGTGCTTGGCGTTTATCGGGTGATGTCGCAAGTGCACCTGGAGTTGATTTCAGTTCTGGCGATATCTCTCTTAGAAAAGCTACTCATAAGGCGCTGCACGATGCTGCCTTTGCGGTTGAATCATTTAGATTCAACGTTGCAGTTGCACGTGTAATGGAGTTAGTAAATGCAACACGTAAAGCAATCGATTCAGGGTGCGGTGCCAAAGATCCTGCAGTTCGTGAAGCTGTCGAAGCAACGGCAATTATGTTGTCATTAGTTGCACCATTTACCGCTGAAGAAATGTGGGAGCGTTTAGGGCACAAGCCCGCAGTTGCTCTTGCAGGTTGGCCACAAGTTGATGAAAAACTCCTTGTTGCCGATTCAGTTGAAGCCGTTATTCAAATTAATGGAAAGATCAAAGAACGCATTGAAGTTTCTCCAACGATTTCTGATGCAGAACTTGAAGCCTTAGCCCTGGCGCATCCAACAATTGTTGCTGAGTTAGGCGCGAACCCACCGAAGAAGGTCATTGCGCGCGCGCCAAAATTAGTTAATATCGTCGCTTAATACCCGCGCACGTAGTTCCACATTGTGAAAGGCCATGTCAATGAAGACAATTCTGGATGCAATCGGTAATACCCCTTTAATTAATATCGAGGGCATCTGGTGCAAGATGGAATATATGAATCCATCGGGTTCAATTAAAGCGCGTATTGCAAAGTACATGATTGAACGTGCCGAGGAAGAAGGTTTGTTAAACCCTGGCGACACAATTGTTGAAGCCAGCAGCGGCAACACTGGAAATGCAATGAGCATGGTGGCCGCGGTTAAAGGCTACAAAATGTTGGTGATCATGCCCGATGGAATGAGTCCAGAGCGCACCGCAATTTCAGAGGCATTTGGCGCCGAGGTTCATACGATGGGTGATTTCCATGTCAATGATGCACTTGAAGAAGCAC
This sequence comes from uncultured Actinomycetes bacterium, assembly GCA_903918325.1. GTDB lineage: Bacteria > Actinomycetota > Actinomycetes > Nanopelagicales > Nanopelagicaceae > Planktophila. The sequence continues at coordinate 8,279 of CAIXDY010000122.1, read as the reverse complement.
GTCGTCGAGGTGCAATTCCAGGATTTTTCGCGCCACAACAGTTTGATAATGATTGGAACGTTGAAGAAAACCGCGAATGGTTAGGTAAAGAGATTTTAGATCAGATGCCTGTTGCGCCAGATTTAGTAATTGGTGGAGTAGGAACCGGCGGAACCATTATTGGTGTTGGCCAAGCTTTTAAGGCGGCTAATCCGAACTGCAAAGTTATTGCATTAGAGCCATCAGAATCCTGCACAATTTTATGTGGCGAAGTTTCTAAGCACTTAATTGAAGGCATCGCCGATGGATTTATTCCAGGAATTGTCACGCGTCATCATCATGAACTCGATGGAGTTATAGACGTGGGTTCAGAGGAATCCATTGAAGAGATGCGCCGTTTAGCTCGCGTTCATGGCATCTTTGTTGGACCTTCTTCCGGTGCGCACATGATTGCGGCTAAGCGCCTAAAAGCCCAGTACGGTGTTGAAAACGTCGTCACTTTCTTCTGCGATGAAGGCGAGAAATACATCAACGATTATTGGATCAATAAGTAAATATCCACACGCTTAAATGCTGCGTGCTAGATCGCAGTAAAGCTCCACAAGTATTGCCGCATGGATTATTTAACTCAGAGTTTCGAAAAAATTGCCCTGTGGTGGTATGACTTAAATTTCACACACTTACAAAAGCGGGCTTTGTTAGTCATTGCCGCCATTATTGTTGTGGGATCCTCATTACTAGTGATTCGTGGAAATACTCATCAAGTAAGTACGCCACCCATTGTTGCAATTCAAATTGCTGCTCCAGAGATTTTTGTTGATGTAACTGGAGCGGTTAACAAGCCCGGTGTCTACACGTTGCCGGCTCGCGCCAGAGTTGTAGATGCCATTAAAGCTGCAGGTGATTCTGCGCCAGGTGCTGACTTGAGCACAATCAATTTAGCTCGAGTGTTAGCCGATGGTGAGCAGATTTATGTAGATTCAAGGCTTTCATCAGCTTCACGAACATCGACAACTCGAAGTACTCAAAACAGTATTGTAAATATCAATCGTGCAACAACAAGTGAATTCGATTCACTCGATGGGATCGGGCCAGTTATTGCCGCTCGAATAGTTGCGTATCGAAAAACCAATGGCCCATTCACGACGATAGAAGATTTACAGAAAGTTAGTGGAATAGGTGCGGCAAAATTCGCACAAATAAAAGCCAAGATCCGCGTGTAACTGATTACAGAGCAGTTGCCCTAGGAGCTGCAATCTGGGGCGGGGCTCTGATTCAAAGTGCGACTGCGCCCTGGAGAATCTGCTTAGTTGCCATTGGTTTTAGTGTGCTGGCGTTACTGAGCAAACGCTTTCGTTTCATGGTCATTATTTGTGCGCTGTTATTAGGTTCGGCAATCATGTCGATTCGCCAAGCGTCTTTGGCGAACAGCCAGATCACTCGATTTTTTTCACAAACTGCGCAAATAACTGCTGAAGTAGTGACAGATCCCAATCAAAGTGCTTCTGGGAGTTACTCATTTATTGCTAGAGCCATCGATATCAAGAACAGTTCAATAGATTATCCATTGCGGGTACCAATCCGCGTTATTTCTACACAATCTGATGTCACGGCGTTTTTGCCAGGACAGCGATTTAGCGCAACGGCGCGAGTTGTATCAAGTAAAGAGGCACGTGTTGCCGCCTTAGTACTTATCAGTCAAAAGGTTATCGTTGAAACAAAAGCCTCACGCTGGGCACATGCGTTGGGAACTATTCGCTTTGGTTTACGCCGTTTATCTGGCAATGGAGATGCTGGTGCACTTATTCCTGGAATGGTCTTGGGTGATACATCAAAGCAAAGCCCAACTTTCAAAAATGAAATGAAACGATCTGGTTTAACACATTTAGTTGCAGTGAGCGGGGCCAATTTTGCAATTGTTTCAGGCTTTGTTTTATGGATTATGCAGTTTCTATTTAGAAAATTATTCGTACGCTTATTTGCGACATCACTGTTTTTGATTTCATTCATTGCACTGGTGCGGCCATCACCGTCAGTCCTTCGTGCCGCAGCCATGGCGGCAGTTTTATTAGTAGCTCAAGCCAGTAAGCAAGGACGGGATTCATTACCCGCGCTGGGTTTTGCCATGGCGGCAGTTGTAGTTGTCGATCCTTGGCAGGCTCGTGATGCCGGTTTTGCATTATCGGTTTTAGCAACTGCAGGGCTACTGCTCTTTGCACCATTTTTGATCGAAAAACTTGCGCGCTTTGTACCGCACAAACTGGCCGAAGCTTTAGCACCGCCACTAGCAGCAATAATTTTCTGTTCACCAGTCATTGTGGCGTTGTGCGGATATCTAGCCCCGATGGCCGTAATCGCTAATCTTTTTGCCGCACCTTTTGTCGGACCGATAACTATTTTGGGTTTTATTGCCGCACTTTTATCGCCATTTGCCAGTTATCTTTCAATCATCCTTATTTGGGTAATCCATTTCCCGGCTGCAGCAATTGCGTTAATTGCACACTGGGCATCGACTTTTCCAGTGTTGAATTTACGGACAGGTCGAGTGGGATTCATACTTGTCGCAACCTTCACACTTGCAGCTTGGTTTTTTAAGAAATGGTTTAAGAAGACGGTCGCTATCACTTTGATTTTTATTTTCTGTATTACGTGGTTACAACGCTGGCCAGGTGGTGATTGGCAGATTGCTAACTGCGATATCGGACAAGGTGATTCGATGGTGATCAACTTGGGACACCATCGTGGACTGGTTATTGATGTCGGAGCAGATGCAATTGCTGAAGATAAATGTTTGAAAGCGTTGGGTATTCAAGAAATTCCGCTGCTCGTCCTATCGCATTTTCATGCTGACCATGTTGCTGGATTACCTGGTGCAATTAAGAATCGTCGTATTGATCAGTTATGGGTGAGCCAAAATGCCGAACCCGTCATTGAAAGTTCAATGGTGAATCGATTCTTAGTTGGCGTGCCCGTTATGACGCCAGTGCGCGGCACAAGTGTTCAACTTGGCGCAATCACATTAGAAGTTTTATGGCCAACAGCCAACGTGTTGAGCTTTGCGCAGTTACCAGGGGAGGGTTCGCAAATAAATAATTCAAGTATCGCCCTCATAATCCGTAGTAAAGATTTCTCAATCTTTGCAGGTGGTGATTTAGAACCTCCCGTGCAACAACTTCTCATTAAGGATGTAAGCCGAGTAGATATCTATAAGGTCTGCCACCATGGTTCTAAATATCAGGACGCAGGCTTTATGGCCGCACTTCACCCCAAGCTATCGATAATTTCCGTAGGAGCCGGAAATACCTATGGACATCCAGCAGTGCAAACCATCGATGCGCTGGCTAGACTCGGCTCAGAAGTTGTACGAACAGATAGTGATGGCGCCATTGCAGTACGGGCACAAGACCATCGTTTTTCGGTACGTAAAGCTAAAGGGCGTTTGAATCTAATTAGATGGGGGTAAAACATGAATAGTTTTTACCTTGTCTTGGGCTCAGAAGCAGCTCTTGCCGATCGCGCCCTTGCAAAGTTAAGCGAGCAGTTAAAAGAAGAAAAATGTGAAGTTACCAATCTCTTTGCTGCAGATGTAATTGTTGGAGATATTGCCGATGCGTTGGCACCTTCCTTATTTTCTGAACGCCGTGCATTAATTATTCGTGATTTACAGGACTTGCCGGAAGAAAGCCGCGATGAGATAACTAGATACTTGGATTCACCTGATGCATCGACCACCGTGATTTTTATTCACAAAGGTGGAGTTAAAGGTAAAGCTTTACTAGATGCCATTAAGAAAGTTAAGCCCGAGATCATTGCTTGTGAGCCAATTAAAAAAGAGGCCGAAAAGGAAGAGTTTGTTAGAAACCTTTTCTTAGATCTAAAACGCAAAGCTACACCGGGGGCAGTTGCCGCTTTAGTGGGAGCCCTTGGAAATGATCTGCGAGAATTGCAATCTGCCGTTAGTCAAATAGCTGCCGATGCACCGGCTGGTGCGATAGATGAATTAATAATTGATAAATTTCATCAAGGCCGAGTTGAAACAACTGGTTTCGATGTAGCCGATGCAACGTTGGATGGAAATTTATCTGGTGCGTTAATTGCATTACGTAGCGCCCTTGAAACTGGCACAGATCCAGTCATGATTACTAGCGCGATTGCTTCTTCGCTTCGTTCATTAGCTAAAGTGTCTGGAGTAAATCGCGGAGCTAAATCATTTGAGTTAGCTGGGCAGTTAGGAATGGCGCCTTGGCAAATCGATAAGGCACGTCGCCAATTAAATCGTTGGTCTCCGGCTCAAATCGCCGATGCTGTTGGGGCTATCGCCCAGGCCGATGCCGAGGTAAAAGGTGCGGCCAGTGATCCGATTTATGCGCTAGAAAAGGCTTTAACCCGCATCGCTACATCCCAGGGGAGCCAATAATCCTAATTTGACCGTAGGGGTGCATCATCCGTACCCTTAGCGTCTGCCCGAAGGAGCCATTTGCTCTGTAATGGGCTAAAAATGAACTGGAGTTACACGTGTACGCAATCGTTAAAGCTGGCGGCCATCAGGAGAAAGTGGCAGTTGGAGATACAGTAATTGTCGATCGCATCGACGCTGCTGTTGGCGCAACTGTTTCATTTCCTGCAGTGCTCGTAGTAGATGGTGCATCTGTTACTTCAGATCCAAAGCTTCTCTCTGGCGTAAAGGTCACTGGCGAAGTTCTTGAAGAGACTAAGGGTCCAAAGATCGACATCCTTCGTTACAAGAACAAGACAGGTCACCGCCGTCGTCAAGGTTTCCGCGCAAAGCAAACTCTTGTAAAAATTACAGCCATTAACGGCGCGAAGTAAGGGATAAATAAATGGCAAGTAAAAAGGGTGTCTCCTCGACACGAAACGGTCGCGATTCAAATGCGCAGTACCTCGGTATCAAGCGCTTTGGTGGACAAGAAGTAAATGCTGGCGAGATTTTGGTCCGTCAACGTGGAACACATTTTCACCCAGGCAAGAACGTAGGACGCGGTAAGGACGACACACTATTTGCTCTAGCAGCTGGTGCAGTTGAATATGGTCGCGCTCGCGGACGTCGCGTAGTGAATGTTGTGGTTCCGGTAGCTCTATAAAAGGTTTCTCTATAAAGGGCGAGCCGTATTCACACGGCTCGCTTTTTTATTTTCTAGGAAGAAGGGAGTTAATGACATGACAACTTTTGTTGATCGTGTAACTCTCTATGCCATTGCTGGAAAAGGTGGCGATGGTTGTGTATCTGTAAAGCGCGAGAAATTTAAGCCACTGGGTGGACCTGATGGCGGTAATGGTGGACGCGGCGGAGATGTAATTTTAATTGTCGATCCAAGCGTTACAACGTTGCTTGATTTTCATCATTCACCACATCGCAAAGCAACATCAGGTCACCAAGGTTATGGCGATCGCAAAGATGGTCAATCGGGTGAAGATTTAATTCTGGGTGTACCTAACGGAACGGTAATTTTTGATAGTAACGGTGAACAAATCGCGGACCTTGTTGGTACTGGCACGGTTTTTGTAGCTGCACAAGGTGGCTTTGGTGGTCTTGGAAATATGGCGTTGTCATCATCCAAGCGACGTGCACCTGGCTTTGCACTATTAGGTGAACCAGGCGAAGAGCGCACACTTTCATTAGAACTTAAATCAGTTGCCGACATTGCTTTAGTTGGTTACCCAAGTGCTGGAAAATCATCATTGATTGCCGCTATTTCTGCCGCTCGTCCAAAGATTGCGGATTACCCATTTACAACGTTGGTACCAAACCTTGGAGTAGTACAAGCGGGAGAAACACGTTTTACTGTTGCCGATGTTCCAGGTTTAATTCCAGGAGCAAGTCAAGGAAAAGGTTTGGGTCTTGAATTTCTTCGCCATGTTGAGCGCTGCGTTGCACTTGTCCATGTTTTAGATTGCGGAACTTTGGAGACCGATCGAAACCCAGTTCAAGATTTAGAGATTATTGAAAATGAACTTGCAATTTATGGTGGGCTCGAAGATCGAGTTCGAATCATTGCACTTAATAAAACTGACCTGCCTGATGGCAAAGCGATGGCCGACATGGTTGAAGGGGAATTACGCGAACGTGGGTATGAGGTTTACCAAGTATCTGCGGCATCACGTGCTGGTTTACAAGATTTAACGTATGCAATGGCGCGTTTGATTCAAAAAGATCGTGCCGATGCGGCCGTTGAAGTTCGTACACGAATAGTTTTGCGCCCAGTTGCCGTGGATGATTCAGGCTTTGAAGTTAAAGCTAATGCCGATGGTTCATTTAATGTGCGCGGTAAGAAAGTTGAACGTTGGGTTCGCCAGACTAACTTTAAAAATGCCGAAGCAATTGGCTACCTAGCTGATCGCTTAGCTCAACTTGGCGTTGAAAAAGATTTATTTAAAAAGGGTGCAGTTGCCGGAAGTGAAGTTCGTATTGGAGATGGTGAGACTCAAGTTGTATTTGATTGGGAGCCAACCATTGAAGCTGGAGCTGAGCAATTAGCCGGTCACTTACACCGTCGCGGTGAAGATTCACGTCTTGAATCAACCTGGCAACAAACCGAGCGTCTTGATGATGTATTAAGTGATGATGAAATCGCCAAGCAGTGGGAATACAACGTTGTTGACCCTCGCACGCCTAAGATTTCTCCAGTTCTTGTGAATGAATCAGAGGATGGAGATGACAAGTGAGCCGAGCGCAGATCACTTCTGCACAGCGAATCGTCATCAAGATCGGTTCCTCTTCTCTCACCGGTAAAGCCGGTTCAGCTTTAGATAACTCAGCCGTAAACGCACTTGTTGATGTAGTTGCTGCCTGCAAAGAACGTGGTGCTGAAGTTGTAGTTGTTTCTTCAGGCGCAATCGCCGCCGGCTTAGCCCCATTAGGTTTAACTACACGGCCAAAGGATTTAGCAACTCAACAAGCTGCAGCATCAGTTGGACAAGGCTTACTTATCGCCCAGTACACACAAAGCTTTAATCGCCATTCAATTACTGCATCACAAGTGTTGCTAACAACTGAAGATGTTGTGCGTCGATCTCATTATCAAAATGCGCAGCGTACGTTGTATCGCCTGTTGCAATTGGGTGTTGTCCCAATAATTAATGAAAATGACACGGTCGGTACAGGCGAAATTCGTTTCGGAGACAATGATCGACTCGCAGCTTTAGTTGCACTATTAATTAATGCAGATTTGCTTGTATTAGTTTCAGATATCGATGCCCTTTACGATGCGCCTCCAACACAAGCTGGCGCACAGCGCATTCAAGAAGTTTCAACCATTGCCCAAATCGATGCAGTAACTCTTGGTGGCGCAGGTTCATCTGGAGTTGGCAGCGGGGGAATGGTTACTAAAGTTGAAGCGGCACGAATTGCAACTTCGGCCGGAATTCCAATGCTTCTTACATCATTAACAAATGCCGGCAAATCTTTAGCAGGAGAAGATTTTGGAACGCATTTTCATGCACAAGCAAGTAAAACAACGTCACGTCTACTCTGGCTGGCACATGCCACAAAACCACATGGCAAATTGATTCTGGATGCTGGCGCAGTAACTGCAATTTTAGAACGCGGAGTTTCATTGCTGCCTGCTGGCGTAACAGGTGTAGAAGGTGAGTTCATTGCTGGTGATGCAATTGAATTGGTAGGACCCACTGGAATAGTTATTGCTCGCGGCTTAGTCGCATTTGATTCAGAGGATTTGCCTAAAATGCTAGGTCGCTCAACTAAAGAACTTGCCGCATCATTGGGTCCAGAATACGAACGTGAATTAGTACATCGCGATGATTTGGTGTTGATTTAAATATAAAACGAATCTGAAGCGATTTCACTATTGCTTTTCGTCCCGACCGACTAATAACCTTGCCCGCATGAATCCAGTAAAGATTGCTGATTATGGAATTTCCGAAGAATTTGGTTACTTACCTCATTCTGACCCGGCACAAAAACTATCGCCAGGAAATGAATCATGGGATCTATTTGCGCTAGATATTCCCAAGTTATTAATGGGCAAGGATTTTCGCAAACGCGTTGAAGCTCTGCCAGATTTTAACGTCAGTGCACTTGTAACTCAGGCTGATAAACAGCGGGCAATGATGATCTTGAGTTACATCGGCCAGTCATATCAGTGGAGTGAAAATTCCGCTGCAACAACTTTCCCAAAAAAACTTGCGCTGCCTTGGTATGAAGTAGGTCTTTTAGTTGGCCGACCTCCGATCCTTTCTTATGAAAGTTATGCATCCGATAATTGGCGCCGCTTAGATCCGAATGGGCCAATTGAGTGCGGAAATATCGCCCTGATGCAATG
>CAIXDY010000121.1 GCA_903918325.1 uncultured Actinomycetes bacterium | reverse complement strand
CTCTAGGACAGCTGGGTTGACGATGTATTCGGCGTTAAGGGCGTAATCAACGCCGCTAGAGCCAGGACCGCCAGGATTAATAACTAACGAACCGATGCGATTGTGTTGGCTGGGATCGCGGTAGCGAATAACAGCGATATCAAATTGGCCAAGGGATGCGTTGGAGTAATCGATAGGAACTTTTAATGTGGCGCATTGGAAATTGCCGTGGCATGCAGACCACGTAAGAGTTGATGTGTCATTAGTTGTTGTTGGGAAAGCTTGTTTGGCGGGTGAAGAACAAGCAGTGAGTGCAAGAAGTAGTACTAAGAGAATTGAGCCTTTTCTCATCTAGCTAACACGCACATTAAAGCTTCAATAGTTAAAAGCGGTGCTGCGTTATGGCCCAAGTTTGTACGGGCGGCCATGATGGCATTGATCTTATTAATTGTGGCTTGAGGTTTATTGGCGGCAGCAAAAGTATTGATTTCAGTTTCTAGCTCTTTATTAATAAGAGAGTCACTGCTGCCGGCTTGCACCATCATGACATCGCGATAAAAAGTTGCAATGTCTAACAGCGCTGCATCAAGACCATCGCGGACCATGCGAGTGCTGCGAGTTTTTTGTTCTTTCTCTAACTCTTTAATTGCTTTACTACCACCAGTTGCCATGCCGCGGCCAGTTGCACCTTTGCCATAGGCAAGTGAAAGATCATCAACTTCTTTTTCATTGCGGGCATCGGCAGCTTGGTTAGCTTGCTCGGTGGCTAAATCGACAAGGGTTTGCGCGGCAGTAAATGCCGATGAAATACCTTTTAAAGTTAATGGTAATTTCATGATCGTGGTGCGGGTATTGCGCACCGATTCGTTGTTAGCTAAATATCGTGCTCGGCCAATGTGTCCTTGGCTTACGCGCGCAGCAAAATCTGCCATCTGTGGGCTTATGCCATCGCGCTTTTGCAGCACTTGGGCAACGGCCGTGTTAGAAGGTGTAACTAGTTGTAAGTGACGGCACCGTGATCGAATTGTTGGGAGAACATCGTGCAATGTTGGTGCACATAACAACCACACAGTACGGCTGCCGGGTTCTTCAATTGCTTTAAGTAAAGCATTCGCAGCAGATTCAGTTAAGCGGTCGGCATCTTCCATAACAACTACGCGCCAACCACCCATAGATGGCGCCCACGCAACGCGAGCAAGTAGTTCGCGCACTTCATCGATTTTTATTGAAAGACCTTCGGTGCGAATAATTTCTACATCGGGGTGTGCACCATTAGCGGTGGATTTACATTGATTACATGTTCCGCAACCATCGTTAGGGCAGACAAGGGCTTGGGCAAAAGCAACGGCGGCCGATGATCGACCCGAACCTGGTGGGCCAGTAAAGACCCACGCATGGGTCATACCGTGTATTGAAATATCGGGAGTTTCTTCACCGGTGCGTGTTGCAGCTACGGCTTTTTTAACAATCTCAACAACGTGTTCTTGTCCAACAAGATTGTCGTAAACGCTCACTTCTTCTTAACGACTTTCTTTTTCGGGCTAGCTTTTTTAACGGTGGTACGCACGGCTTTATTTGCAGCGCGAATTGGGCGAAGCAATAAGTTGCCTTTATCTTCGCGG
>CAIXDY010000120.1 GCA_903918325.1 uncultured Actinomycetes bacterium | reverse complement strand
GGCTCGTTATACCGGAGCAGACTGCAAGCGTTGCCGTCGCGAAAAAGTAAAGCTCTTCCTTAAGGGCGCAAAGTGCGATGGACCAAAGTGTCCTATCGAATCTCGTCCATATCCACCTGGACAACATGGCCGTGGCCGTGCAAAAGAATCTGAATACCTATTGCAGATGCGCGAAAAGCAAAAGTGCGCACGTATTTACGGTGTTCTAGAAAAGCAGTTCCGTGGTTATTACGAAGAAGCAAACCGCAAGCAGGGTAAGACTGGTGAAAACCTTCTTGTTCTTCTTGAAACTCGTCTCGACAATGTTGTCTTCCGCGCTGGCTTTGCAAAGAGCCGCGACATGGCACGTCAGTTGGTACGTCACGGTCACTTCTTAGTTAATGGCAAGAAGGTAAACATTCCTTCATTCCGTGTCTCTGCGATGGACATCATTGATGTTCTTCCAAAGTCATTGGATCTCACACCATTCATCGTGGCTAGCGCTGAACTTGGCGAGAAGGCAGTTCCTGCATGGATTGAGGTTGTTGGTTCGCAAATGCGCATCATCGTTCACTCAGTTCCTGCACGTGCCGTCATCGACACCCAGGTTCAAGAGCAGCTCATCGTTGAACTTTATTCTAAGTAATTTTTAAAAGTCCGCGACTAACAAGTCAAAGACCTGCACGCAGTACCAGTACTACCAAAGCGGAAATCAAATAGTGGATTTCCCCGAAATGAAGAGGAGCAGCAGTGCTAATTGCACAACGTCCCACCCTCAGTGAAGAAGTACTTTCCGATAACCGTTCACGGTTCATCATTGAACCGTTGGAACCAGGTTTCGGTTACACACTAGGTAACAGCATGCGTCGTACATTGCTTTCATCTATTCCAGGTGCAGCAGTGACCAGCATCCGCGTTGCCGGTGCACTTCATGAGTTCACTACTCTTGAAGGCGTTAAGGAAGACCTCACAGATATCGTTTTGAATATCAAGAACTTGGTTTTCTCATCAGATAGCGATGAACCAGCAGTTGTTTATATCCGCAAATCAGGTGCCGGTGCAGTTACTGGTGCAGATATTGCGGTTCCAACTGGCGTTGAAGTTCATAACCCAACACTTCACTTAGCAACACTTAATGGCAAGGGATCTCTTGAGATCGAACTTACTGTTGAGCGTGGCCGTGGTTATGTCACCGCAGTTCAGAACAAGCAAGCTGGAGCAGAAATCGGTCGTATTCCAGTTGACTCTATCTATTCACCTGTTTTGAAAGTTACATACAAGGTTGAAGCTACTCGCGTTGAACAGCGCACAGACTTCGATCGCCTTGTTGTAGATGTAGAAACCAAATCATCAATGAAGCCACGCGATGCAGTTGCATCTGCTGGTCGTACATTGGTTGAACTATTCGGTCTTGCACGCGAACTTAATCTTGATGCTGAAGGTATCGAGATGGGGCCATCTGTTATGGATGCTGCTCTAGCTGCCGATCTTGCACTTCCAATCGAAGATCTTGATCTAACAGTTCGTTCATACAACTGCTTGAAGCGCGAAGGCATTCACACAGTTGGAGAGTTGGTTGGTCGTTCAGAGGCTGATCTACTTGATATCCGTAACTTTGGTTCAAAATCAATCGATGAGGTCAAGGCAAAGCTTGTCTCAATGGGAATGTCTCTTAAGGACAGCCCAGCAGGATTTGATCCAACAAAGCACCAAAACTACAACGCAGCAGTTGACGATGATTTCGTCGATGCAGATCAGGCCTAGGAGAAATACAAATGCCAAAACCAAGTAAAGGTCCTCGTTTGGGTTCAGGCCCATCACACGAACGCTTACTCCTACGCACTCTTGCAGAGCAGTTGTTCGAGCATGGCAAGATCACTACAACCGAGGCAAAGGCTAAGCGCCTGCGTCCATTAGCTGAAAAGTTAATTACTTTCGCTAAGAAGGGTGATCTTCCAGCACGTCGTCAGGTCATGGCTCAGATTTCAAATAAGAGTGTTGTACATACTCTTTTCACTGTTATCGGCCCACGCTTTGCTGCACGTAATGGTGGATACACACGTATCACTAAGGTCGGTCCTCGCAAGGGTGACAACGCACCAATGGCAGTAATTGAAGTTTTAACTGAGAAAGATAACTAAGTTTAAAAACCTTAGAAATTAATTCTCATGACGGAACCCACTCTCTACCCAGAGAGTGGGTTTCTTCGTTTAAGAATCGATTTAGCCTACGACGGAACTAATTATTCGGGTTGGGCTAAGCAACCTGATCGACGAACGGTTCAAGAAGAGTTCGAAAGGGCGCTTTCAACAATTACCCAATGTGAAGTGGAAACCATTGTTGCGGGAAGAACCGATGCTGGAGTTCATGCCACCGGACAAGTTATTCATGTTGATGTGCCTGAGACAATCAATCTAGATGAGCTAGCTTTTAAATTAAATCGAATGCTCGATGAAGATATTCGAATCAATAATGTGGCCGTTGCCAAAGGGGCTTTTAATGCACGTTTTTCTGCCACCCGCCGGCACTACACCTACAAAATTATGGATGGCAATAAAGCCGTTCCGCCGATAAATCGTTTTGATATCACGCCGTGGTATCGCACTTTAGATATTGATTTGCTCAATTCCGCCAGCGCCTTATTAGTGGGGGAACATGATTTTGCCGCTTACTGCAAATTCCGTGAAGGCAGCACCACCATTCGAAATTTGATTCGCTTTGATTGGACCAGAAATAGCGATGGAATTTTGGTTGCAGAACTATCGGCCGATTCATTTTGTTATTCCATGGTTCGAAATCTGGTTGGCGCGGCAGTCTGTGTTGCCGAAGGGCGATTTGGCGCCGAATGGATTCAAGCGACTTTGGAGAATAAAGAGCGGATCTCGGATTCCCTTGTTTTCCCATCCCGGGGTCTGACTCTGCGCCAGGTGGAGTACCCAGAATGAGGCCATTTTGACCCATTCGCGCTGCACGGGTACCCTAATCCTCTGCCCTTAAAAGGGGCTCAGCAGTAATCATCGAAAAAGAAGGTAGGCAATAGCGTGCGTACATACAGTCCAAAAGCTGGTGATGCAGTCCGTAACTGGCACATCATCGATGCACAAGATGTGGTCTTGGGCCGTCTTGCTACTCATGCTGCCGTTCTACTTCGCGGAAAGCACAAGCCAACATTTGCACCACACATGGACATGGGCGACTTCGTCATTGTTATCAATGCCGAGAAAATCGCGCTTTCAGGTAACAAGGCAAAGCAAAAGTGGTC
>CAIXDY010000119.1 GCA_903918325.1 uncultured Actinomycetes bacterium | reverse complement strand
CCAGGAGTCGCACTTCATGTCTCAGAAACTTTGCATGAAAATCTTGGTGATCGCTACCGAATTTCGCCAACGATGGCAGCAATGGTGAAAGAAGGCGTCCGTAATTTCTATATCAAAAACGAAGACGGCACTGTCGGTCCAAACCCTGCAGCCGTTGCTTTAATCCATAAAGGTGATTCACCATCAACGGCCGAACAAGTGCGAAATCGTGCTTTAACGGCGCTTGCCGTAGAAGCACGCATGATGCTCGATGAAGGCGTTGTAACAACTGCAGCAGAGATTGATCTGTGTATGTTGATGGGGGCCGGTTGGCCAATGCACCTTGGCGGAATTTTGCCTTACTTAGATCGAGAAGGAATTAGCGAAGCCGCTAGCGGTCAGCGTTTTCATCCTAAAGGTGTTGCATCACTTCCTTAAGCCAGGCTTAAGAATTTAAAAGTGAGCGAAGCACGTACTGCATGATTCCGCCATGGCGGTAATAGTCGGCTTCACCTGGGGTATCAATTCGTACAGTGGCCACAAAGCTCTTTCCCCCGGCTGAAACGGTTAACTCTTTAGGTACGCCACCGTTGTTGAGTGCAGTGATTCCGCTGATCGAAAATACTTCTTCGCCAGTTAAACCTAAGCTCTGTGCGCTCTCGCCATCTTTAAATTGAAGTGGAAGTACGCCCATACCGATGAGATTTGAGCGGTGAATGCGTTCAAAACTTTGCGCAATCACTGCGCGCACTCCTAGCAATGCTGTGCCTTTGGCTGCCCAGTCACGCGAAGAACCAGAGCCATACTCTTTACCCGCCAAAATAATCAACGGAGTTGAAGCGTTCTGATAAGCAACCGAGGCATCATAAATAGTTGACTGCTCGCCGTTACTTGCGAAGTTGCGAGTAAAACCACCCTCGACACCATCTAGTAATAGATTCTTTAATCGAATATTCGCAAATGTTCCGCGGATCATCACTTCGTGATTACCACGGCGTGAACCATACGAGTTGAAATCCTTACGATCGATACCGTGATCGCTCAAATACTTACCCGCAGGCGAATCCACTTTGATATTTCCGGCTGGTGAAATGTGATCGGTTGTCACTGAATCGCCCAGAATTGCCAAAACGCGTGCACCTGAAATATCAACTACTGGAACTGGATCTTTTGGCATGCCATCAAAATATGGAGGCTTACGCACATAAGTAGATTGCGCATCCCATTCAAATGTCTTGCCGGTTGGGGTAGCTAATGCTTTCCAGCGATGATCACCATCAAAAACTGAAGCGTAATCTTTAGTAAACATTGCCGAAGAAATTGATGAGTCAATTACTGCTTGGATCTCAGCTGGGGTTGGCCAGATATCAGCCAAAAAGACATCGCTGCCGGCTTGATCCTTACCAAGCGCATCTTTTTCAAAATCATGATCCATAGTTCCGGCAATTGCATAAGCAACCACTAATGGGGGTGATGCCAAGTAGTTCATCTTAATATCAGGACTGATTCGGCCTTCAAAGTTTCGGTTACCCGATAAAACAGCGGTAACAGCCAAATCATTTTCATTTACGGCTTTGCTGATTTCAATGGGAAGCGGACCTGAGTTTCCGATACAAGTTACGCATCCATAACCAACTAAGTTAAAACCAAGAGCTTCCATGTACTGTGTTAAATCTGCTCTATCGTAATAATCCGTTACTACTTTGGATCCAGGCGCCAGCGTTGTCTTCACCCAAGGCTTGGACTTAAGTCCCTTTGCTACCGCTTTCTTAGCTAAAAGTGCGGCGCCAATCATTACTGATGGATTTGATGTGTTGGTGCAAGAAGTAATTGAGGCAATAACAACATCTCCGTTTTTCACGCGAGTTGAACCAGCCACAACTTCTTTTTCTACAGTTTTATCGGTGAAATACGTTGGAAGAATCTTTTCAAATGCTGATTTTGAATTACTCAATGAGATGCGATCTTGAGGCCGCTTAGGTCCAGCAATCGATGGAACAACAGTTGAAAGATCCAGCTCTACATGTTCGGAGAATCGTGGCTCAACCGATGGGTCATGCCACAAACCTTGCGTCTTGGCATAACTTTCAACCAATGCAACTTGTTCATCACTTCGGCCAGTCAATCGCAAATAACGCAGAGCTTCTTCATCAATCGGGAAGATCGCGCAAGTGGATCCATACTCTGGACTCATATTTCCAATAGTTGTTCGATTAGCCATTGGCACAGAAGTAACGCCAGGACCATAAAATTCCACGAACTTTCCAACCACGCCATGCTTACGCAAGATTTCAGTAATAGTCAGGGCCATATCGGTAGCTGTTGTACCTAATGGGAGTTGTCCGGTTAATTTGAACCCGACAACTCGTGGAATCAACATAGAGACCGGTTGTCCCAGCAGCGCAGCTTCAGCTTCAATGCCGCCGACTCCCCAGCCTAAAACGCCAAGACCGTTGACCATGGTTGTGTGTGAATCTGTACCGACGACCGTGTCTGGATAAGCGCGCAGTACGCCTTGAACTGATCGCGTCATTACTACGCGTGCTAAATATTCAATATTTACTTGGTGAACAATTCCAGTTCCTGGTGGCACAACTTTGAACTCATCAAATGCACTCTGGCCCCAACGCAAGAAGCGATAACGCTCTTGGTTACGTTCATATTCAATATCAGTATTTTTTTCAAAAGAATCTTTAGTCCCGAAAACATCGGCAATAACCGAGTGATCAATTACTAACTCAGCCGGAGCTAGTGGATTAACTTTGGAAGCATCTCCCCCAAGTTCAACAATTGCCTCACGCATTGTTGCTAAATCAACTACACATGGAACGCCAGTGAAGTCCTGCATCACTACACGCGATGGCGTGAATTGAATTTCAGTATCTGGCTCAACTGCTGGATCCCAGTTTGCGAGAGCTTTAATGTGTTCGGCAGTGATATTGGCGCCATCTTCAGTACGCAGGAGATTTTCTAAGAGAATTTTTAGAGAGAATGGCAGATTCGCTGCACCTTCAATGTGTGAGATGTCAAAGATCTCGAAACTCTTACCCGCAACTTCTAAGTTTTTCTTTGCGTTAAAAGAGTTTTTACTCATTATCTCCCCTTGTGAATCACCGCTCGCCTAAGCGTCAAGATACCTCAGTCGGCTCAAACAGTGCAACACATTCAATGTGATGTGTCATTGGAAAGAGATCAAAAGCCCTTATTTTGGTGAGTGAATAACCCTGTGCTAAAAAGTAACCAGTATCACGTGCTAAAGCCGCTGGATCACACGCTACATATACAACTCGGCGTGGGGTTAACCGTGAAATCTCAAGTACAACGTTTTTACCTGCGCCATCACGTGGTGGATCTAAAACAACTACATCTGCAGATTCAATTCTTGGTAAATGTTTTACAACATCGCCGGTCACTACATTTACATGTGGATGCTCTTTGAAATTACGCACTGCATCAGCAGTTGCTGACTTACTACCTTCAACTAAATCAATCCGCCCAGTTTCGCCAATTTCTTCGAGTAGAACCGAAGCAAATAAGCCAACCCCTCCATATAGATCTAGAACATGATCACCTCGTTTAACTTCGGCAAACTCCTTTACTACCGTACTAAGAATTACTGGGGCATTTATATGTCCTTGCCAAAAAGAGGCATTACT
>CAIXDY010000118.1 GCA_903918325.1 uncultured Actinomycetes bacterium | reverse complement strand
TCATAAAACTTTTGATCAAAGCCGCTAAAGTCATAAACCAAGGGAGTGTTTGCCGCACTGCTACTTAGAGTTATTGGCTCCGATTCCCAATGCGCACTGACAATGAGAATTGCCTTCGGTCTCTCAATTTTTGCCGCAATATCGCGCAACTGCGAAGTCCACAACGGATCATCGAGCAACATAGGCGCACCGTGGCCGATGTAGAGCGCGGGCATTTTCGACATGGGTTAAGCATATAGTTAAGTAGTTGAAAGTTCAACTATATGCTCAGGCACTAAGGTTGCACCATGAGCGATATGTCGAAACAAGTGCGTCAAGCACTCGATGTCGCCGTTGAAGCAATTGGCGGGGCGCCTCGCGAAGGCCAAATTGAAATGGCTGAAGCGGTGGCTAATGCCCTCACTGATCGCCATCACTTAATGGTGCAAGCCGGAACTGGCACTGGAAAATCCCTGGCTTATTTAATTCCTGGAATCGTGCATGGGCGAAAAGTTTTAGTAGCTACCGCAACTCTGGCATTGCAACGTCAGTTAGTAGATCGCGATTTACCCGCAGTTGTGCCGGCCCTTGAAAAGCTTTTAGGTCGTGAAGTTACTTTCGCTATTTATAAAGGCGTTGGAAACTATGTCTGCTTACAGAAAATGAATAGTGAAGACGTGGACCCAGATGGCGAATTAGTGATGGAAGTTTCATCGCTAGAAAAAGATGCCAAACGCTTAATCGCCTGGGCTAAGACACCTGGAGTATCGGGGGATCGCGATGATGCACCCGAAGTGGATAGGCGAGTTTGGGCAGCTAATAGCGTTTCAGGGCGCGAATGTGTTGGCGCCGATGTCTGTGCTTTTGGTTCGCAATGTTTTGCCGCTAACGCTAAAGCTAAAGCGCAGTCGGCCGATGTTGTCGTTACCAATCACACTTTACTTGCCATTGAAATCGTTGATTCACATCCAATTTTGCCTGAACGTGACTGCATTATTTTGGATGAAGCCCATGAGTTTATGGATCGTGCAACACAAGCAGTCACCGATGAACTCACCTCTGGTCGCGTTTTACGGGCAGCTGCAATGGCGCGCAAATTCATGCCGGGCAAGTTAGCCGACGCTTTTCATAAAGCCGCTAATGATTTTCATGAATCGATGGTGGATTACGGAGAATCAGTACGCAGTGACTTTGGCGCACAAGGGCGCCTTGAACAAATTCCACAGTCCTTAGAGGCACCGATTCGAAAAGTGCGCGAAAGTGCCCAAGCCATTGTGCAATTTCTTTCGGCCGATGATGAAATTATCGATACCGATGCCATGGCCGAACGTGCTCGCGTTAAAGGTGCCGTCAATGAAATGTCAACAACTGCGGCAACGATTTTAAAACTCGGAGATGGCTTAGTGCTCTGGTATGAACCAACTTTTTCTACACTGTATTTAGCGCCGTTATCGGTTTCTGATGTTTTGCGCGAAAATATGCTCAAGCAAACTCCAGTCATTGCAACATCGGCGACGTTAACGGTGGGTAATTCATTTAACTCTTTAGCTAAAAGCATTGGTTTTCTGGTCGGTGAAGATTTGAATGCTGAACTCAGTGCAGGTGAACTCGATCCGGGCAATGTACAGATGCTCGATGTGGGCTCTCCGTTTGATTTTGCTAATCAGGGCGTTTTATATATGCCTAAACATTTACCCGAACCTGGCCGCGATGGCCCCAGTATGGAAGTACTAACCGAGCTGGGTGAATTAATTGATGCTGCCGGCGGGCGCACATTGGCGCTATTTTCTTCATGGCGCGGGGTAGAAGCTGCAGATCTACATCTGCGAAAAGTTTTAGCTGAACTTCCAATTAAAATCATTACACAAAAGCGTGGGGATGCAGTTGGCCCATTAGTTTCTCGTTTTGCTAAAGATGAAACATCTGTTCTGTTGGGCACAATGTCGCTATGGCAAGGCGTAGATGTCCCAGGAAATAGTTGTATCTTGGTTGCAATCGATCGCATTCCATTTCCCCGCCCCGATGAGCCCGTAATGGCTGCGCGCGCATCACAAGCCGATGCCGCTGGCGGAAGTGGATTTATGCAAGTGTCGCTGCCACGTGCAGCACTGTTATTGGCACAAGGCACAGGTCGATTAATTAGATCAGTTGATGACAGGGGAGTCGTAGCGATTTTAGATTCTCGAATTGTGACCAAGCGCTATGGATCAGTTCTATTGAACTCCATGCCACCTCTCTGGAGAACCTCAGACAAAGAAGTAGTACGCGACTCGTTACGCCGCCTTAGCCAATCTGTGACAGACTAACGAAATGCCACGCATTCAAACCAATACTCTTGGGAGCCATCGTGATTGGCGACGCACGCAGTTAATTGAAGCTGCCGCCGCAATTGCTATGGAATCTGGCGGTGCTGCAATTACTGTTGCAGCCGTCGCGCAACGTGCAGGTTTATCTCGCACATCGGTGTATGAATATTTTGGAAGCAGTGCAGATTTAGTTGCTGATTTAGTTATTGATGAACTCAAAAGTTTTGCCAGCATTCTCAGCCAGGCAGTTGGTGAATGTAGCAATCCATGTAACTGTGTTGAACTCTGGATATCAGCTGCGCTTCGCTACATTGCCGATGGTCGACATTTACTTGCAAAAGCATTGAATGCAACATCTCTGCCTCAAGATCGCGGGGCCCAAATTGGCGCGGCCCACCGTGCTTTGCTTGCGCCTTTAACTCAAGGTCTGACCTTGATGGGCGTAAAAGATATTACTCAAGCCCTGGCTTATGTTCAGGCAACTACCGATGTTGCAACAAAGCGGATTGAAGCTGGCCATGATGCAGAAGCAGAGATTAAATCTGCAACTGCATTCTGCATCAGTGGCCTAGCAACGCTTTAATTACTTAACTTTTATTACAAAACGCAAGTTAAGTGGTCCGTACAAATCAGTTGCACTTCGAGCCCCAGCCACAATTGTGCACGTTCCCTTTTTCACGCTAACAACATTGCGAGTTGTGGTGCAACTTCCGGTGCCCAAGTAAGTAACGGGTTCGCCGAAGTTGGTGGTCTTAGGCAAAGTAATTTTTTTGTTCGCTACTAACTTGAACGTAGTAATTGTCTGAGTTCCCAGCGTTAATTCGATAGGAAAATGGGATGTAATACCGGCAGTTGTTGCATCACCGGCTGAAGTAACGGCAATATCGCAAAAACCAGTTCCCTTAAGGGCAGTGATTTTCATGCCAGTGAGTGCACAAGCAGGTGCTAGAGATTGATAACTCAGAGCCGCTCCAGCTTTTGATGTTGCAGAAAGAAGCGCGGGTGCGCGGTATGCCAACTTGATAGGTGTCTTAGAACTCAACGCCGCACCATTAATGGTTGCAGTGATTTCATCATTAGGCAGGGTTGCCACAGTAGGTGCGGCAGATTTGAAAGTGAGGGCGATGAATTGATCTTGAGTGAGATCATTAGGAACGGTGTGGTCATAACGCAAGAAGATTCCACATTTAACCATGGTGCAGTCGGCACCAGTAAAAGTTGATGTTGGCTTAAAAACAATGTCAGCTGTTGGTTTAAATGAAGCAGTTGGATCAGTTGATACCCACAGTTGCACTGCCGCATTACAAAGACTTGGTCGCGCACCAGCTACACCTTCAACGCACTCCATGACATAAAGCCCGCCATTAGTAGGAAAATTACCAAGGGCAATATGAATGGATGCGGGTGAATCAAGATTAGTGAGAGGACCACCGTTGAAAGTTGCTTGCGCAGCTTGGGCTTGCGTTGGCACCATTATCGATGCAAAGAGTGCAAGGACAATTGCGATTTTTTTCATGTGGTACTCCTTATTTCTTGATAGTTATGGGAATAAAAAGGTCGTAACTTCTATCACCTGTTCGTAAATGATCGGCTCGAACAGTTATTGCGCATTTCACTTTTGTGCAGTCAAACTTTCCAATTAACTTTGTAATCTTCAATTTTTCTGTAAATCGCCCTCCGGGCAAAAACTCTTTAGCTAAACCAACTCCATATGGAGGAGGATTTGATGAGATCCAAAAAGAGGCATCACCAATACCGGCTTTATTGATTCCGCCACCACAAGGCGTTGGCGCCAAACCTTTTTTAGGTACAACGCAAAAACCTAAGTAGATTCCAACAGTTTCATCAAAATGTGAACCAGTAACAATCACCGTTGAACCTGATTTCACAGTTGTAGCTGAGGCGGTCATTGATTGGCCTTGTGCACCTGTTACCGCTTGCGCCGCGGCAGGAATCATGAGCAAGAGCGCACAAATAAGAGTGAAAGCAAACTTTCTCATGCGATGAACTCTATGGCGCAGTACCGCTGTATATATCCGACAGCTTGCGGCAATGTGTCGGGCAAAGATTTGGCACACTGAGCCCATGCGCGCAAAACTGGTGGTGGCTTTAGTTGGCACACTAATTCTCAGCGCTTGTTCAGCAACACCCATCGCTTCATCAATAACTATTTCGCAAAGCGATGTTTCAGCGGTCTCAGTTGGTAATACTTCTGGCTTTTCAGTTTCGCGCGTAGTTGTTTTAGCAAATGGTGTTGCCGAGATCATAGATTCATTGGGTGGGCACGCACTTCTAAAGGGTCGCGATATTTCCAGCACTGAAAAATCTATGGCCGATGTGCCCATCGTTACTTCGGGGCACCAGATAATCTCTGAAAAAGTTATTGCCGCAAAACCTGACGTTGTAATAATCGATGCTTCATCTGGTCCTAAAGCTGCAATTGATCAAATTAAATCTGCTGGAATTCGCGTTGTGCAGACTCCAGAGAGTTGGACGCTGGCTGATATTGCGCCAAAAATTGCTGCCGTTGCCGCAGTGATTGGTGCCCAAAAAACTGGAGTCGAACTAATCGCGGCTATGAATACTTCTTTATCGGCTTCCAGAATCTCAACATCTGCCCGCGTTGCATTTCTTTATCTTCGTGGCACAAGTTCGATTTATTTAATTGGTGGCCCAGGTTCTGGGGCTGATTCACTTATATCGGCTATCGGTGCAACCGATGTAGGCGCGGCAACTCTGCCACATGCATTTAATACTTTGACGGCCGAAGCCCTAGTTGCCGCAAAGCCTGATGTAATTCTCGTTATGAGCAAAGGGTTGGAATCAGTTGGGGGAGTCAAAGGTCTTGTTCAACTTCCCGGAATTGCGCAAACTCCTGCAGGTAAGAATTCGCGCGTGATAGATGTAGATGATTCTTTATTGCTCTCCTTTGGCCCACGCACACCTTCGCTAGTTGCAAAACTTAGTCAAGCATTAGCTCAGGTGATGAAGAAATGAAACGTTATGCACCTTTTCTCACCGTTGCATTGATAGTCATAGCAACAATTGGGGCATTAGCGGTCGGTGCAACGCATATTGATAATTTCTGGAGTGAGTTATTTCATCCAGGCCGTAATGAAATTTTGTGGAACATTCGAGCCCCTCGTGTGGCCGCTGCCTTATTAGTAGGTGCAGCTTTGGGAGTTGCCGGGTTAATGGCACAAGGTGCATGCAATAACGCTTTAGCCGAACCCAGCATTGTCGGTACATCGGCAGGTGCATCCCTTGCCACTGTGATTGCAATTTTGTTTGGCGTTGTACAAGTGGGATCACTGGGCGCAATTGCATGTGGCGTGATTGGTGCGTTATTAGCAACGACTTTAACTTTTAAATTAGCCTCACTTCGATCAGGTTTATCGTCATTCGCGCTGATTATTGTGGGCATTGCCGTTACTGCCACGCTCAGCGCAGTTGTTGGAATTTCTACCACTATGGTGACTCGCGCAGATGCTCGCTCAATTTCCTTTTGGAACTTCGGTTCACTTTCATTAGTTACAAGTAATAATTTATTGGGAATCCTCATCACTGCCGTTATTGGTATTGCTGTGGCTTACGCAATTGCACCTGCCCTTGATCGACTATCTCTGGGAGATGCCACGGCATTTCACTTAGGTATAGATGTTGCACGCACGCGTCGCTTAGCGCTGGTTGCCTTATCAATTGCCGCAGGTGGCGCTGTCAGTACCGTTGGAACCATTGCATTTCTGGGTTTAGCGGCACCGCATATTGCCCGTTTTATTTATGGACCACCACATAGATTCTTAGTAATACAGAGCGCGCTTATTGGCGGATTAATTTTAGTTTTAGCCGACACTGCGGCCCGAACTGTTGCCCAACCTAATGAACTTCCGATTGGTTTAGTAACCTCACTTATAGGTGCCCCGATTTTGATCGCACTTGTTGCCATGCGAAATACGACATGGAGAACGCAATGATTACGATTAATGAAGTAACTATCGAGATCGCCGGTCGCGAGATTATTTACGATTATTCCGAACAGATTCCGGCTGGTTCAATCACAGTAATTGTTGGCCCTAATGGAAGTGGCAAATCAACCTTGCTTGCCGCAATTGCTGGCGATCTTGTTCCAAGCAAAGGCACAATTACAATCGATGATGTTCATCCAGCGCTTACTTCTGCGCCGCACTTAGCCACTATTCGCGCAATGGTGGTGCAAAATCAGTTGTACTCACTTGGTTTTACTGTGCGAGAAGTAATTGAGATGGCCGGTGATGCCGAATCGATTATCGATGCACTCGAACTCAAAGAGATTGCCGAAAGACATGTAACGACTTTGTCGGGTGGTGAATCACAACGCGTTGCCATTGCTCAAGCCGTTGCGCAAAATACGCCCGTGCTGCTACTGGATGAACCTTTAGCTGCCCAAGATATTCATAGCCGAAAGCGAATCATTGAATTACTGCAAAAGTTAGCCGAAGGTGGAATAACCGTTGTAGTTGTAGCTCACGAACAAGAAAAAGATTTAACGTGGGCAGATAAGATTATTAAGGATTTCAAGTAAAGCTGGCCAAGAGTTTTCAAAACTGGGATGCAAAGTTAATTCACTGACTTTTTCAATGTCCACCCAGCGCACTTCATGTGATTCATCGTTGAGTTCATGGGCAGTTAAATCATCGGTGGCATAAGCAATAACCGTGTCATAGCGCCAATTTCCATGGACATCGCTAAAAGTTTGAATGGGCTGCACATAGTCTGAATCAATCCCGGTCTCTTCTTTAGCTTCCCGAACTGCGGCTTCTAGAACACTTTCATGGCTATCGCGGGCACCACCTGGAATTCCCCACGTATCACCGTTATGCACCCATGGTGCACGGTGCTGCAACAAAATCTGCCTTCCACGAACTAATAAAATTCCGGCGGCACCGTTTAAGCCCCAATGTTTATTGCCACAATCGCACTGGATCCAGCCATCTCCATCGCGTGCGCTCATGTTCTAAGAGTGTCACAAGTATCCACAGTTAGCGTTGTGAGAACGGCACTAGTCGCACCGGCCATTTATCGTCCCAGCACATGAAGCGCTTACTTTTTCTCATACTTTCCATATCTTTTTTATTACCAACCGATGCCATTGCTGACTGTTCCACGTCGGCGTGCGTGGATGTGTATACGCAAAATAATCAGATTATCATTGAAGCCCGTAAGGGCAGTGGAGGTACGGCAACCAAAAAGCCGGCCGTGATTAAACCTAAACCGGCGCCAACGCTGTGGTTTCCACCTAAACCTAAAGCGGTGCCCACGGTTAAGCGTACGTATAAACCGCGCACAGTTGTAAAGAAAAAAGTTGTCACCACTTCAGTTAATTTGAGTGATCGTCTTATCAAAATGGTGCCTACGGCAACTGTTGCTTATCAACCCGCTTTCGAACCGTTGGTGCATGTGCCAGTTATTTTCTGGTGCGATTTGCCTACGTTGTTTCAATCACGCGTGGACATTATTGGCGAAATTATCGATGTGGCACTTCGCCCTGGTTTTGCGTGGCAGTGGGGCGATGGTGAAAGCACAACCACAACTGAACCTGGGGCGCCTTATCCCAATCAAAAAGTGACGCATACATATAAACAACCAGGGACGTACTACGTCACATTAGTTGCAACCTGGAATGGAAATTTCAAACATAACGGGGCAACTCGCGCAATCACAGGCACAATCAAAATCCCATCCTTTGCCGTTATCACCGTGGTAGCTGCTAACTCTAAATTTACGAAATGAGATTCCAATGACAACTGAGTACGAAGAGCTTTCTATTACATCTCTGCCTCTAGCAAGTGATGTAACTTTCATCGAATTAGTTCAGAGTTTTTATGTAGATCCAGAAAACGCTGACGTAACTATGCTTCAACGCGATGGGGCAACGGCAGTTATAGATTTGGCCGTTGAATTTGAGAAATATGGTGTTACAAGTAATCCCGATTTAATTGCGCGAACTTTAGGTCGATTGAGCGATATCCAAGTTCGCGATTTCGCTTTAGGTACGCATAATGCGCAGACCTTTGAAACTTATTGGAGAATGTGGCACTACTTGCTACAGATTGCTCCCGTTGGCTTTGTCGCACCCGTAGCTACGTTGTTTGCAACGCTGGCCTACGAACGCGGTGATACACCTCTTGCGTATCGATCACTGGAGCGGGCCACCATTGATGCACCCGCATATTCATTAACGATTTTGCTGCGACGAGTTTTTGGTTCTGGCTGGCCAGCAACTGCATTTGCCGCAATGCGCATTGAGCTTCACCCCAAAGTCACTGCGGGGATTTTCGAGTAGCGCCTTTCCTCTGTTAGAGTTGCCACAGGTCACGAGTTCTAGTGTTTAGCCCCGGCTTACTAGACGGCAACCCTCCACCACGGTGGGGTGCTCCGGGTGAAGACCAGATCGGCTAGCACAACGCAGTCGATAAGCGTGGAACACCTTTTCCACTTGTTATGCCTTACTCGGCATATCTGGATTAGGTGTTCCCATAACTGGGAGGAATTACTTATATGTCTACCTATTCACTTGAAGAAGCAGCGTTCGAGACGCGTCAAATTCACGCAGGACAAGTTGCAGATCCAACAACAGGAGCACGTGCACT
>CAIXDY010000117.1 GCA_903918325.1 uncultured Actinomycetes bacterium | reverse complement strand
GCATGCCGTAATTTTTCGACCTAAAAATGTTAAGCCGAACGCGCCGGCACTTGTGTACTTCCATGGCGGTGGGTGGATATTTAGCTGGACGCTTCGATACGCGCCGCAGATGTCAAACATTGCAGCTGAAACCGGTTTTGTCGTTATTGGTATTAACTATCAAAAAGCACCTGAGCACCCATTTCCAACACCATTTAATGATTGCTATGCCGGTTTGTTGTGGGTAGCAAAAAATGCAGCACGCTTTGGAATTGATCCAAACAAGATTGGTGTTGGCGGAGATAGCGCTGGCGGAAATTTAGCGGCCGCAGTTGCATTAAAAGCTGCCGATACGGGTGATGTGAAGTTGGCATATCAAATGCTTATCTACCCATGTATTGATATGAACTTTGAAACTAAATCATATAAAGAGCATGTCACTGGCTTTGGTCTAGAGGCAGTTGGGATGCAATGGGCTTGGCAGCTATATATTCCAGAAGATCAGCGCCAGAATAAATATGCTGTGCCTGGCAGAGCAACAACATTTAACAATGTAGCTCCAGCAATTATTGCTTTAGCTGAACACGATGTATTGCGCGATGATGGCGTCAATTATGCAGCTGCATTAGAAAAAGCCGGAGTTCCTGTAACGCTCAAGGAGTATCCCGGCATGATTCATGGTTTCTTCGGCCATGGTTTTATGGTCAGCGAAGCTTACGAATTGCGTAAGTGGCTCAGTGCTCAGATAGTTGAAGCCGTCAAATAATGCTCACGGCTCACACATTACTAATAGCGGGCTGCTTATTTTTTGGGGCAATTCTTTATACATCTGTAGGGCATGCCGGGGCTTCGGCATATATCGCCATTATGACTTTGTTTGATCTGCCACCAATTGTTATCAAACCAACTGCACTTACGTTAAATATCTTTGTTTCTTCATATGCATCCCTTCGCTACATCACAAGCAACTTATTCCACCGCTCCCTCTTCCTTTATTTAAGTTTGGGTTCAATTCCCGCGGCTTACATTGGTGGGCACATCAATCTGCCCAGCCATATTTACAAGCCAATTATTGGCGTCTTGCTCCTTCTTTCTGGAGTTCGCTTCCTCGTACAAGCAATGCAAACAGAGAAAGTGACACGGCCAGTAAACATCGCGCTAGCGATATTCATTGGCGCCTGCATCGGTTTGCTTTCAGGAATTACTGGCACAGGCGGCGGCATCTTCTTATCACCTTTGATTATTTGGCTGGGTTGGGTAAGTGTTAAACAAGCCAGTGGAACGGTAGCCGCTTTTATCTTAGTTAACTCAGTTGCAGGTTTACTTGGAAATATTCATTCGGTGTCATCACTCCCCCATCAACTACCAACCTTTTTAGTTGCAGTGTTGCTTGGTGCATTTATCGGTACTCGCTTTGGAATCTCTCGCTTTTCGCCAAATACGGTTAAGCGCGCACTCGGTTTCGTTTTACTCATAGCTGGAGCTAAATTTCTTTTTGCATAAAATAAACCCTCCCGTCGGGATTGTCGGGAGGGCTTATTTTTGATCTATTTACTTCTTACGACGCTTGATTCCATTTTCGTCGTAATACTGGCGCCAAATACCACGGTGAATTGGAATTCGCATCGGTAGTGATCGCACTCCTGGAATTACTGGAATTAAAATCAAACCTAATGACATGATTCCCATAATGACCATGATGTATGCATCAGCATTTGTACCAATTGGCTTGGAGTTTTCATTGTTAAATGGCGGAATTTGATACCAGAATGAATACAGCCATAGCCATGCTTGACCTGGATAGCGACCAGTTTCATTCATCATTCCCCATGTGCCACCCTGCAAATTAGCTGTAGTACCAGCTTCATCTAAATAAGCACCGTCTCCGAAGAAGAGTATCTGCTTAGTGTTATCAGTTTGGAAAAATCCACCTTGTGACAAAAGCGCTGCATCAAGTGCACCACCCTTAGCCATGTCGGTTAAACCTTGAGCCAATACTGGAACTGGACCGTAAGCACCTGCGGGAACTGTTGAAATTTTTCCCTCTGCCTTTGTAATCGCATCATCGTAAGCAACTGCCCAGTCGTGCTTTTGGGAATCGGCAGCTGATTTCCATGTTGCAAGTGCACTGGCAATATCAGTAGATAAAACTTGTGTGCTCAGCGGCGCAATAACAAACTCATTAACGGTGTCGATGGGACGAGTGACGCCTGCCCATTTTTGTAGCCACAATGGACCTACATTTAAGCCATCGGCAGCTTTGTTATATGGAGCGCCATATGTTGCAGTTCCACTTGAACCTGAAAGTTCTTGAACTGCAGTTGCATAAAAATTATCTGGGTTGCTAATAGCCCATCCTTTAAATGTTAAAGGTGTGTCATCAGGAGAACCTAAAAATAGTGAAAGAAAGATCGCCATAATCGCCACAAGAGCAACTGCGATGCTTCCTTCTTTAACGATGTCATACCGCTTTGTCTTACCGGTCCAAGGCGCAGCATCGAAGGCGTGTTTGGCTTCTTTAGAAACGCTCATTGTTATGCCCCGCTTCCTGGAGTTGGTTCGGCATCAATAGGCGGGACAACCCCACGTCGACGCACCATCAGTACGTGAATCACAGTTATTACTCCCAAAATTAAAGGCAGGAAAGCAACGTGTAGAAGCAGCATCTGTCCCAGATTTGTTACGGTGAAAAACGCACCGATTCCTACAGAGTTAAAACCATCTTTAGCTTCAAAGGAGATCCACTGTGAGTCAAAGTTTGTTTGAACAAGGTAGCCAGTAAATGCAGTTGCAATGGATGCAACGAATGCAATTGCGCCAGTTGCCCATGTTCTAAAGCGATTTCCACGCCACGCAGCCATCCAATATTTGCCCCATAAGTGAATAACCATAAATACGAAAAAGAGTTGAACGGACCAGAAGTGCAGGCTGTTCATAAATTTACCGACATCTGATGTGTGATACCAAGCCGGTCCCTCAAATGCCAAAACAATGCCGGATGCAATGATCATGGCAAGAGCTGAAAGCGTTAGTACCCCAAATACATAAATCCACGAAGCAACATATGCAGGTTGATCATCGGGAAGTAATTTTTCAATTGGTAAATTCTTTTGCCACTTATTGCGCAGTTTTGCAGTCCACATTTCACTCATTTGTGGTCCTCTTTATCCTTAGGAAAAGGAATCAGAACTGCGAGAGCAAAAATTGTAAGCATCAAAATAATTACGATTAAGTTAGATACTGAAATCTGTAGCCATCCTGATTTTAAATATGTTGCAGGATGATTCATAAAATCTGAAATCCAGCCTGTCATTGGGTTCTCCGTCCGTTCAAAGAAGAGTTCTCTCTGCTTCGTTACGGCTACGGTACGACTAATTGCTTTGCTCCCCTACGCAAATAACGAGGGATACCACTCCTTGAGCTGTGACTTAAGGGATTAAGAGTTCTTTAAGCAAAGTTTCAACACGCAACTTGATTTCATCACGAATAACTCGCACTGATTCAATCCCCTGGCCAGCAGGATCATCTAGAACCCAATCTTCATAACGTTTGCCTGGATAGAACGGACAGGCATCACCGCAACCCATTGTGACAACGGCATCAGATGCTTGAACTGCTTCGGGGGTTAAAACTTTTGGAACATTGTTCGCAATATCAATACCAAGTTCGGCCATTGCCTCAATTGCAATGGGGTTAATCGAATCTTTCGGAGCAGAGCCAGCAGATAAAACTTCTACGCGATCCTGGCCAAGGTGCTTCATAAAACCGGCAGCCATTTGAGACCGGCCGGCGTTGTGTACGCAAACAAAAAGAACGGTTGGTTTATGAGTCATGAGTTAGCACCTTTGTTAAGCCCAAACCACATAGGGCGCCGAGTATTTGTGCAGCAATGAACTTCGTGGCACAGCCCGGAGCAATTCCGGCAAAGGAGTCGCTAAAGGTTCGTCCAATAGTTACAGCTGGGTTAGCAAATGATGTGGAGCTAGTAAAGAAGTAGGCGCTGCCAATCCATGCTGCCACAGCTGCTGGAATCACAACAAGATTTTTCTGACTTACCAATAAGTTGATCACAAGAATTAATCCAGCAGTTGCCACAATTTCGCCGATGTATAAGTTGCCACCAGATCGAACTTTTGTGGCGCTTTCAAGAAGTTTATGGCTAAACATGGCATTTGCCAGGGCTGCCCCAGTTATTGCGCCCAATACTTGTGAAACTGAGTATTGAATAAATTGAATCGTTGAGCTTCTGCCTTGGATCAGATCAACCATAGTTACAACTGGATTGAAATGTGCGCCGCTAATTGGTGCCAAAATTGTAATCAGTACATACAAGCCACATACAGTTGAGATGGTGTTGATGAGTAGTTGAACTCCGACATCATGCGACAGATTTGTCGCCATGATGCCCGAGCCAACAACAATTGTTACAAGTAATGCAGTCCCGACAAATTCGCCGGTAAGTTTTTTCATTTATGAAACCGCGATGATGTCTACGACGAAAATCAGAGTTTCATTTGGTCCGATTGGGCCAGAACCATTTGGTCCATAACCAAGATCGGCTGGAATAACGAGTAAGCGGCGTCCGCCCACTTTTGCACCAGGCAAACCTTGCTGCCAACCAGCAATCACACCTGACAATGGGAACGTTGCAGGCTGTCCACCTGTCCAAGAAGATTCAACAATTTTTCCATTTGACCATGTCATCAATGTGTAATGCACGGTAAGCGTTGATGTGGCTTTAACTTCTGCGCCAGTTCCAACGATGATGTCTTTAGTCTGCAACGTTGTTGGTGCAGTTCCTGTTGGTGCGCTAATTGTTGGAGCAGCACCTGCATTGGCAGTTACTGTCGGTAATCCTGTTGATGATGCTGTATCGGCCACTTTAGCTTTTCCTCCGCATGCTGCAATAGATGTAAGTGCGATCGCGATAACGGCTGCGATGGCTAGATTCCTAGTTTTTGAATTCATTGTCATCCTTTACTCGAGCTCTCCGATTAATTTGAATTCACCATCACCGAGTTGACCTTGCGCACGGTACATCTCGAGCTTGGCGCGGGT
>CAIXDY010000116.1 GCA_903918325.1 uncultured Actinomycetes bacterium | reverse complement strand
CATGTCTTTCAACAGGAGATAAGAATGGATGGCGCAATGCGCAGATTTCAGTTCTAGCTCCAACAGGAACAATTGGTTTGATGATGGATTGCGATACAACTGGTATCGAACCTGACTTCTCATTAGTTAAGTTCAAGAAGCTCGTTGGTGGCGGTTCAATGCAGATCGTTAACCAGACAGTGCCACAGGCCCTTGTAAAACTTGGATATACACAAGAGACAGTAGAAGCAATCGTTGAATTCATTGCAGCTAATGGTCACGTTATTGATGCCCCAGGACTAAAGCCAGAGCACTATGAAGTATTTGACTGCGCACTAGGTGCTCGCTCAATTGCTCCAATGGGCCACGTTCGCATGATGGCTGCATGCCAGCCATTCCTGTCAGGTGCTATCTCAAAGACAGTTAACTTGCCAGAAGATGCAACAGTTGAAGAGGTTGAAGATGTCTACTTCCAAGCTTGGAAGATGGGCGTTAAGGCTCTGGCTGTGTATCGCGACAACTGCAAAGTTGGTCAACCACTTTCAGATGGAAAAGCTAAGAAGAAAGATGCACCAGCTGAAGCTTCAGCACCAGCTGCAGCAGTTCGCAAGCGTCTTCCAAAAGCCCGCCCATCAATCACAACATCATTTGCTGTTGGCGGCGCCGAGGGTTACATGACCGCAGGTGCATATGCTGATGGCGCACTTGGTGAAGTATTCCTAAAGCTTGGCAAGCAAGGTTCAACGCTTGCCGGTGTAATGGATGCATTCTCAATCGCAGTATCAATCGGATTGCAATACGGAGTTCCTCTAGAAACTTTCGTAGAGAAGTTCACTAACTTGCGATTTGAACCAGCAGGTATGACAGATGATGCAGATATTCGTATGGCACAGTCCATGATGGATTACATCTTCCGTCGCTTGGCACTTGATTACTTGCCATTTGAATCACGCAGTGCAATGGGTCTGTACACATCATCAGAGCGCGCACGCGCTTTGGAAACAGGTGAGTACACACCAGATATCACTGCAGCAACTGAAACAATCGCTCAATCTGCAGCCCCAGCAACGGTTTCAAAGCCAGTTGCAGTAAAGATTGAAGCTGCACCTGCAGTCGAGTACGGATCATCAACTGAGTTGATGGAAGCACTCTCTGGAGTTAAAGCTGATGCGCCACTCTGTATGACTTGCGGTGTGAAGATGCGTATGTCAGGTGCATGTTATGTATGCGAAGGGTGTGGAAACACATCTGGTTGCTCATAAATCGTAATTAATACCTTTTAACCAACCCCGTTAAAAACCCCGTCAATCAATGCGATTGGCGGGGTTTTTATATCCCTAGAATGACTAAATGAAGCGCGCATTGGTTGGCATAAGTTCGCTAGTGCTCCTAGTTGGATGCGCTACTCAAAGCCATAATTCATCGCCAACTGTGCAACCAAAAACGCCACGCAATATCGTCATTGATTTTGGCGGTGATACCAATGGCGTAGAACATATCTCTTCTTACTTAAATAACGGGGGAGACCCTTTTGCAGCCGTTGCAGCCGAGTTACGGTCAGCTGATTTGGTGGTCATTAATTTAGAGACCGCCGTTACTACCGAGAAAAAGCACCAAGAAAAAGAGTATGTCTTTAGCAGTCACCCATTGCTTCTAACGAAAGCTAAAGCTGCAGGCATTGATGTCGTTAATTTAGGTAATAACCATGCCGGAGATTACTTACGCCTTGGAGTAACAGAGACAATAAATGCTGCGCACAATGCGGGCCTTGAAGTCATTGGCGCGGGTAACTCTGGCGCAGATGCGTGGAGCGCAAAGATATTTGATATTCGAGGAACAAAAATTGCATTGCTTGGAATTGCAAAAGTTAACGGCGGCGTAGGTACCGTAGCT
>CAIXDY010000115.1 GCA_903918325.1 uncultured Actinomycetes bacterium | reverse complement strand
AAATAATTCCAGCCAGCGCGAATTGCAATCGCTTTAGACGTGCTTGATTTACCTGCGCCACTTGGGCCATCTATTGCTACGACTACGCCCATACGATGAGCCTACTTCTATTTATGAATCGGATGAACATTCCATCCGATCGTTGATAAATGGTTGGATAATTTCTCTGCATCTTCTGCTGAAAGCGCCAATGTGATCAGCGCATTTAACTGACCAGGTGAATGCTCAATCGCTAAATCTTCAACGTTGACTGACATTACTGCGCACTCATTAAATATGGCACCAAGTTGTCCCGGTTTATCATCGATTACGATTGGTACATAGGTGTACTCGCGAGCCTTTCCACCGTGCTTTCCTGGAATTAGTGCTTTGCCTTCACGGCCTCGTGTAAAAATTGCAGAAATCTTTTCTTCATCATCTAACGCATCAATCATCCGTGCTAGATCGCTTTGTAGATTCATTAGCAATCCTTTTATTTCACCAGAATTAGAGTGGATAATTTCTTTCCATAATTTTTCATCTGACTCAGCGATACGTACCGTGTCGCGCAATCCAGAACCAGCTAGATCCAGCCATGCCGATGATGTGCCATGCAAACTAGATGCTAATAGGGTGGAGAGAATCTGAGGTAGGTGGGAAATCTTGGCAACTGCTGCATCATGAACAGCGGGATCGAGTTGAACCGGCGTGGCTCCCAAGAGCTCGATGAGTTCGCGGACCGCTGCTATCGACTGTGGGTTGGCCTGCGGGGTCGGTGTGATAATCCAGCTACGAGATTGGAACAGGTCACCTCTAGCTGACTGCGCTCCCCCAACTTCGCGGCCCGCCATGGGATGCGTTGGGACAAAAGAGGCTAATGGCAGTGTAGATTCTTCAACCTTACGTATAGGTTCAACTTTCACACTACAAACATCCATAAAGGTTGAGTTTGGGTTTAGTCTATATTGGCTCTCTATGACCGCCGAGAGGGCCTGTAACGGCGTCGCCAGAATAATTAACTCAGGATCGGCAATAGATACTCCGCCCGTTAAATCCTGTGCCAAAGCTTGATTTGAGCTATCTACATCGCACATCTCGACTGGGATATTCCGAGCCGCCAAAGCCAGGCCAATTGAGGTGCCTATCAGGCCTGAGCCAACTATTCGTACTGAGCGCACCATTATTGAGCTATGTCTCGGCGAAGCGCACTTGCCCCGTGTAGATAGATATGTGTCATCTCATCCAAGGTTTTCGAACTAGCTACATGGAGCATCACACGTATCACTCGGCTTAATGCGCCAGGCACATCTACTTCAACTGATCCAATCAACGGCACCGAAGCAAAGCCAATCTCACGGCACGCTGCAGCCGGAAATGCGGCATCTAGATCGGGGGTCGAGGTGAAGAAAACTGAAATAACGTCAGTGGGTTGTATGGAATTTGCTACCAAGATTGCAGAGATGAGTTCCTTAACGGCAGAGGCGATCGCCTCAGGCGTATTTGCGCTCACCTGCGTTGCTCCACGTATAGCTCGCATTGACATGGGGTAAGGGTACCTTTCTCGGTCACTTTTTTGCTCGAAATTGCGAAGGTCCTTGCAGACAAGTTCTTTTATCTATAAAACGTTTTATCTTTTCTTTTTGCAGCCTCTCCACCATGCTACGATCAAAACCCACCCGCTTTTAAAGCAGATTTATCGATATTCACCGTGCTTTCTACGCTCGATTTT
>CAIXDY010000114.1 GCA_903918325.1 uncultured Actinomycetes bacterium | reverse complement strand
TAACCGCCAAAGTTGAATCTAAAACTCGACTTACAGACTCAATTGAAACCGCCTTGCGCCTTGCTTCTGGAATAGTGTTGCTGGATTTTGTCGATGCTAAAGGCGCTGAAAAAGAGCGCACATATAGCGAACATTTAGCATGTCACGATTGCAACCTTTCTTTCGAAGAGTTGGAGCCGCGCTCTTTTTCCTTTAACTCGCCATTCGGGGCTTGCCCTGAGTGCTCAGGAATTGGAACTAAACTAGAAGTCGATAATGAATTAATCATCCCGGATGACTCAATTTCAATAAATGAGGGTGCGATTGCACCATGGTCAGGTGGTCAATCTTCAGATTATTTCCTACGTTTACTAGAAGCGTTGGCTAAAGATGTCAGTTTTTCACTTGATACTCCGTGGAAAAAGATTTCCGTAAAAGCGCGCGATGCCATCATTAATGGTTACGAATATGAAATTAAGATGAAGTACAAGGGTCGTTACGGAACTAAGAATTACACCACTGGTTTCGAGGGTGTTGTCCCCTTCATTCATCGTCGCCATAGTGAAACTGATAGTGACTACAGTCGCGATAAGTACGAGGCTTACATGCGCGAAACGCCTTGCGATGTATGCAAAGGTGCGCGCCTTAAGCCAGAAGTCTTAGCAGTTACTTTGGGTGATAAGAACATCAGTCAAATTACCGAACTCTCCATTATGGAGTGCGCCGAATTCTTAAAGGCCATCAAACTCAATAAACGTGAGGCCCAGATTGCTGAACGCGTTATGAAAGAAGTTCATGCACGTCTTGGATTTTTACTCGATGTTGGTTTGGATTATCTTTCACTTGCCCGTCCGGCCGGAACTTTATCTGGGGGAGAAGCTCAACGAATTCGCTTAGCTACACAAATTGGTAGTGGACTAGTTGGCGTTTTATATGTACTTGATGAGCCAAGTATCGGTTTGCACCAACGCGATAACCGCCGCTTAATTGACACACTTACGCGCCTTCGCAATTTAGGTAACACCCTTATCGTTGTAGAGCATGACGAAGAAACTATTCGTACAGCTGACTGGGTGGTAGATATTGGTCCGGGTGCAGGCGAACATGGCGGGGAAGTTGTGGTTTCAGGTAGCTATGAAGATTTAATTGCTTCCAAAGCGTCGATTACTGGCGCATATTTATCTGGTCGCAAATCAATTGCGATTCCTAAAAAGCGTCGCCCAGTTGATCCAAAACGTCAACTTGTTGTCAAAGGTGCGAAAGAGAATAACTTACAAAATATCGATGTAGAAGTTCCGCTTGGGGTTTTCGTTTCAGTTACTGGCGTGAGTGGTTCTGGTAAATCCACATTAGTAAATGATATTTTGTACACAACACTTGCAAATAAGCTCAATGGTTCGCGTCTCGTTCCAGGTCGCCATCGCACCGTTACGGGCATAGATTTGTTAGACAAAGTTGTACACGTAGATCAATCACCGATTGGTAGAACTCCACGTTCTAATCCAGCAACATATACGGGAGTTTTCGACAAGGTTCGCGCACTCTTTGCTGAAACTTCTGAAGCGAAAATTCGTGGGTACCAACAAGGACGATTCTCTTTCAATGTGAAGGGTGGACGCTGCGAGAACTGTTCGGGCGATGGAACGATCACGATTGAAATGAACTTCTTGCCCGATGTGTATGTTCCGTGCGAAGTGTGCCACGGCGCTAGATACAACCGTGAAACTCTGGAAGTACATTACAAAGGCAAAACTATTGCCGATGTTTTGGATATGCCCATAGAACTTGCAGCTGGTTTCTTTGAGTCCGTCCCGGCAATCGCTAGATATTTAAAGACGCTTAACGATGTTGGTTTGGGTTATGTGCGCTTGGGTCAATCTGCACCAACGCTTTCAGGCGGTGAAGCCCAGCGCGTTAAGTTAGCCACCGAACTGCAACGCCGATCAACCGGTCGAACCATCTATGTGCTTGATGAACCTACTACAGGGCTGCATTTTGAAGATGTCAGTAAGTTATTGGGAGTTCTCAATCGTTTAGTTGATACTGGAAATACTGTCGTTGTTATTGAACACAATTTAGATGTTATTAAATCATCGGATTGGGTCATAGATATGGGACCTGAAGGTGGCTTCCGCGGAGGTTTAGTTGTTGCTCAAGGCACACCTGAAGATGTTGCCAAGGTCAAAGCAAGTTATACGGGTCAGTTCCTTGGAGAAATTTTGGCAAGTAATCGAAAAGTAGCGACAAAGAAATAGTCGCATGGCAGATCCTCAAAGCTATCGCCCAACGGATATTCCAAAACTTCCTGGTGTCTATAGATTCTACGATGCCACCGATACGGTTATTTATGTAGGTAAAGCGATAAATTTAAAAAATCGATTGAGTAATTATTTTCAAGGAAACTTAGCTGAAAAGACTTACCGAATGGTCCATCAAGCGGTCCGAGTCGACTGGACCATTGTTGATACTGAAGTAGAAGCTTTGCAGTTAGAGTTTTCATGGATCAAGCAATATGCCCCGCAATACAACGTTCAGTTCCGCGATGATAAGTCGTACCCTTATTTAGCCATCACCACTAATGAGGAATTCCCGCGGATTTTCATTACGCGAAAATCTAAACGCCCTGGGATTTCTTACTTTGGTCCCTTTACGCATACCTGGGCGCTGCGCAGCACCTTCGATGTAATTCTAAAAACCTTTCCAATTCGTTCATGCACGACTAGTAATTTTCAACGCGCGCAACGCACTAAACGTCAATGCCTTTTAGGTGACATTGGAAAGTGTGCTGCGCCATG
Source organism: uncultured Actinomycetes bacterium (assembly GCA_903918325.1). Taxonomy (GTDB): domain Bacteria; phylum Actinomycetota; class Actinomycetes; order Nanopelagicales; family Nanopelagicaceae; genus Planktophila. The sequence goes on along the minus strand of CAIXDY010000114.1, from coordinate 1,384 downwards.
TGTTGAATGGGTGAGCAAGGATGACCATAAGCAATTAGCTAACCGGTTAGTAAATTTCATGTCGAATGGAAATGCCGACATCGTTCCAACATTGAAAGCGGAAATGGCATTGGCTTCAGATCGTGAGGAGTTTGAACGCGCAAGCAAGATTCGCGATTCAATCGATGCCATCGAACGTGCGCAAGAATCAGCCGAAGCTGCCCTTCCTGAAAATCTCACTGCAGATATTGTTGCTATTCACCACGATGGTGCACACGCAGCTGGTTCTATTTTCATAGTTCGTGGGGGAGCAATCAAAGGCTCGCGTTCTTGGATTGTGGATCAAAGCAAGTCACTCGAAGGCGATGATGAAATGGGTGCGCTCTTCTATTCCATTTACAGTCAAAGTTCGCCTTCAGATATTCCAGCCGAAATTCTTATCAATGAACGCCCATTAGATGCTGAAGCCCTAGAAGCCTGGCTCAGTGAATTACGCGGAGCTCCCGTGGCATTGAAAGTCCCGCAGCGTGGTGAAAAAGTAGAGATTTTGGCTACCGTCAAAAGAAATGCGCAGTATTCGCTGATTCAATATTTAAGTAAACGTGCAACTGATGCCGCCGTGAGTGGCAAAGCACTGACTGAAATTGAAGAAGCACTAGACCTTGAACGCACACCTTTGCGTATTGAATGCTTTGATATCTCAAATATCTCAGGTACCTCGGTTGTGGCATCCATGGTTGTCTTTGAAGATGGCCTGGCAAAGAAAAGTGAATATCGGCGATTTATTATCAATACCGACGAAGGTTTTGATGACACGCGTGCAATGCATCAAGTAATTACTAGGCGTTTAAAACGTTTGTTAGATGATCGTTCCGTTGATGAAGCCGAAGTTGCCGAACTAGGTGGGAAGTTAAGTAAGTTTTCTTATCCACCACAATTAATCGTTGTAGACGGTGGTGCGCCACAGGTCAATGCTGCTGCGCGGGCTTTAGCAGAACTTGGAATTACTGATATAGCTTTATGCGGCTTAGCTAAGCGTTTAGAAGAAGTATGGATTCCGGGTTCATCTGATCCACTCATTTTGCCGCGCTCGAGTGAAGGTCTTTACCTTTTACAACGCATTCGTGATGAGGCGCATAGATTTGCGATTACTTTTCACCGTTCAAGACGTTCCAAAGTTATGTTGGAATCGATTCTGGATGAAATTCCACAACTGGGCCAGGCACGTAGAAAAGCTTTACTCGAACGCTTTGGATCCGTTGCAGCGATTCGCAAAGCTAGCGTCGAAGATATCGCCGCAACTCCAGGGATAGGCAGAAAAATAGCTGATGTCATTGTCGCTGGGCTTGCCGCACTTTCCACTCAAAAAATCGATATGCAAACCGGCGAGATTGAGCATAGTTAG
>CAIXDY010000113.1 GCA_903918325.1 uncultured Actinomycetes bacterium | reverse complement strand
GTTCGATCCCAGTACGGTCCACTTCTCATCACGGTTATTTTTTTGGTCGCGGCAATAGTTCAGTAATTGGATTCCACTGCTTGAGCGGTGTTCGTGTTTTCTTTGGTGACAACATCAAGGCCAGAAGAATCCAAAATGTTCCGAAGTAGCCAAGTAGGGCCCACAGCAAAACTCGACGTCCAAAGGCATAGGCACAGAGCCCGGCGAATATTGCAAAGAACAGGTGCTTAAGATCAAAAGCAATCATGCTCCTAGGGTACTAATAAGTCAGTAGCTAGAGCCATTGCCTGCCGGCGACTTGCCCACCGACTGCAGGGCTTGCAGATACCTTCAATATTTTTGCCCGAAAAATCTCCCCATTTAGCTACGGCGCTGCTACCTTAATGCCGTTAATTGTCCATGCATCTATGAGGTGCCCTCTCCAATCCGGAGGTTTAACAATGTCAAGTAAGCAACAAAACGCGGGAAAACAAACTAATCCAGAACATAAATTAGCTTCTAATGTTTTAGGTTTATTTGAATCCACCATTATGGGAATTGCAGGATCTGCTCCAGCGTATTCAATCGCTGCAACGACTGTAACGCTGGCAATCACAGTTGGTCTTTATGGACCCGGTGAACTTCTTTATTCTGGAATAGCGATGTTTGGTGTTGTGATCGCTTTCCATTACATGGGCAAAATTCGACAAAATGCCGGTGCAACTTACATTTGGGTCCGCAACGCATTACACCCAACACTTGGTTATTTAGCTGGTTGGTCGCTTGTAACCGCATCAATAATCTTCGGACTTGTTTCAACAGTCCCCGCCTCAACAAGTTTACTTTCTCTTTTTACAACTAATGACAAAATTATCAGCAATGTTCACTGGACAACTTTGGTAGGCGCCGCAATCTTCGTCTTTATGGTTGCGATCATTGCTTATGGAATTAAGTTCACCGCTAAAGCGCAAATCATTATGACGGTAACTGAACTAGGTTTGTTGTGGGTGTTCGACATTTTGGCTTTGCTACATCACCCACATACGCATAAGTTCTCGTGGAATTGGTTTTCATTTAGTTCGATCAAGTCTTATTCAATCCCGGATAGCGCGATTGGTACCGCTTCAAGTTTCGATCCGAAATATGTTGTTGCCTCAGGATTAAGTGCAGTTCTCATCGGCGCTGTTTCCGGCGCATTCTTTTATTGGGGTTGGGATGTAACAGCAAATCTCAATGAAGAGACAAAAGATGGGCAGAGCACGGCCGGTAAAGGCGGCATCTTTGGAACGTTGTTTGTCTTCTTCACATTCCTACTTACTATTGTTGCCATCAATATGGTGCTCAGTGATGCAACGCTTTCTGGAAGCGAGAGCGTTCTTAGTGATTTTGCCGCAGCAATCATTCCAGGTTGGTTTGGTAAGTTCATCGTAGTCTCAGTGTTGCTTTCAACTGTTGCGACCATTGAGACACAGATGATTCAAGTAACTCGCACACTGTTTTCCATGGGCCGCGAATACTCTATGCCAAGCTCCTTTGGGCAAGTTCATAAGAAGTTTCAAACACCTTGGAATGCAACTGTGTTCACTACAGTGTTTGTTCTGCTCTTCTTCATCGGTTCCCAGTTCATTTCATCGGTCAATGACATTGCTCAAGCCGGAGTCGCTGCAATTGGAATTCAAATCTGTTTCTACTACGCCCTCGCTGCTATTTCAGTCATAGTCCTTTATCGCCACCATCTATTGAGAAATGTTCAAACCTTCTTCTTGGTTGGAGTGTGGCCAGCATTGTCTGGACTGTTCTTGATTGCAGTGTTGATCAAAGTAATTCCGACTTTGTCTCATTTGGCACTATGGGTGGGAGTCGGAACCGTCGCAATCGGCATAATTCCAATGTCCATTTATTGGTACAAGGGTGCTGATTATTTCAAGAGCCCAACGGCTGAGGAACGCAGAGCTCAATTGCACTGAGTGCATCTGTAATCCATCACCTTGATTCGAAAATGCAGAATTCAATGAATGAACTCTGCGTGAATTGAGGCTTTAATCGCCACGCGCAGTAGCTTCTAGCACTTAGAATTAAGGCATGAAAGCGCCAACAAAAAAGCCAATCGCCAAAGTGGTGAATACGGTTGAACGAGCCGTTGGTCGGCGCGAATCAGTTCTGGCACGCAAAAGTATTCGAGACTCCTTAGTCTCGTTAGCTGGATTGATTGGCTGCCCAGTTAGAAACGAAGATGGCCGTGAAATAGGTCGCTTGGTTGATGTAGTTGTTAAGCACGGACATGATGCCTATCCCCCAGTATCAGGGTTGATTGTAAAAGTTGGTCTGCGCAAATCTTTTATCGATGGCGCACGTATTGCGAAGTTAAGTCACAATGAAATCGAATTATCTTCAACAACAATTAATTTAACGGACTACAAACGACGCGAAGGTGAATCCTTGCTCGATGGTGACGTACTTGATCACCAAATTGTTGACGTCAATGGCTTGCGTGTTGTTCGCTCCTCAGACTTGTATTTAGCCCCATTGGATAAAGAGATACGTGTTGTCGGTGTGGATATTTCTTTCGTCACTTTCTTGCGTCGAATCTTTCCAGGTGCGATAGGCCGCCGCGCTACGCCACAGCATGTTTTGGATTGGTCCACTGTTGCCTCCCTCGCCGATACTTCTGGCGTAGTGAAGACCTCTGGATCAAAAACAGCGTTGTCTCAACTTCGACCTGCCGACTTAGCTGACTTAATTGAGGATTTAGCTGGCCGTGAACAGAGTGCACTTATCGAAATGTTGGATCCAGAACTTGCTGCAGATGCTTTAGAAGAAATGGAAGATGAAGAACTTCAAGGTCTTTTACGTGGGTTGACTGAATCACGTGCCGCCGAACTTCTGAGTCGCATGGAGCCTGATGAGTCGGCTGAAGTTTTACGCGATCTGGATGATGAGCACCGCGAAGATATTTTGAAGGCCATGGATTCCAAAATGGCTAAACAACTTCGTCAATTGATTGCTTTTGATGAAACTTTAGCTGGTGGAATCATGACTACGCACATGGTAATTGCACGCGAAGATGACAGCGTTTCTCAAGCCCTTGCGATGTTGGTCGAAAGCCGCGACCGCGATATCTCTGATGGTGTTCTCATTGTTGATAGCAAGGGAAAGTTAATTGATCATATTCAAATCATTGAGCTCGTTGCTGCTAAGCCAAACGCGGAATTAAGCACGTTAGTTGGACCTCCGTATCCAACGTCAGTTCAAATTGATTCGCCTCTCGAAGAAGTTATTGAAGAGTTTTCCAACAACCGTGGAGCATCAATCGTCGTTATTGATGAAAAAGGAAAACCAGTAGGGCGAATTCTGGCCGATGACCTTGTTGATGCACTGAAGCCTGCCGACTCACACGGACTTTCTAAAGGTACAGGTGCGCTCTCATGACGACCACGCGCAAAATAAGATTAGCTGCACTTCTTTCGGTTATGGGCCCCGGCATCATCGCCGGACTCTCTGATGATGATCCAGCCGGTATCACAACATACTCGCAACTGGGTGCCAAATTTGGTTATCAAATGTTGTGGGTGCTTGTTATCTCGACAATCGCCTTAATTATTTTTCAAGATCTTGGCGCGCGAATTGGTGTTGTGACTCGTCAAGGTCTCATCGGCTTAGTTCGACAAAAATACGGTGCGCGTTCTGGAACTCTCAGTGCATCGGCATTAATTATCGCTAACTTTGGAACTCTGACCGCTGAATTTGCTGGAATTGCAGCTGCGGGGCAACTCTTTGGTTTCTCACGTTTCATAACGGTTCCTGCAGGCGCGCTGATAGTTTCATTTTTAGTTTTACGTGGATCTTTTGCAAATGTAGAGAAAGTCTTTTTCCTATTGTCAGCAGTGTTTATTGCTTACGTTGTGGCTGGTTTTATGGCACACCCTGACT
>CAIXDY010000112.1 GCA_903918325.1 uncultured Actinomycetes bacterium | reverse complement strand
TCATCTAAGTGGGTTGCAGGTTTAATTTTAGTTGCCCTGCTCGGTGCATTTGTAGCAACTAAAGCTGGAGTTATCAGCGATTATCAAGTTAAACGTTTACAGACTTTCGTTAATCCAACCGCTGATACTCAAGGCACTGGTTATCAACTACGCCAAGCACGAATCACCGTTGGTTCCGGCGGATTAATTGGAACTGGATTATTTAATGGACCACAAACTAATGGTCGATTTGTACCTGAACAGCAGACGGACTTTATTTTTACCGTAGCTGGTGAAGAGCTTGGATTCTTAGGTAGCGGTCTGATTGTCTTGCTTTATCTGATTATTTTGATGCGATCATTTGCGATTGCGCGAAGAACTAATGATCCTTTTGGGCGATTAGTTACAACTGGAGTTATCGCTTGGTTTGCATTTCAGATTTTTGAAAATGTTGGAATGACGTTAGGTCTGATGCCAATGACCGGAGTGCCTTTGCCATTTATGTCATATGGTGGATCCTCGATGTTTGCCACCTTGATTGGTTTTGGCCTTTTGCAGAACGTTCACGCTCGTTCTCGAGGCTGAACTAGGTAAATCAGCCCTCTATCTGTCATACTGAGGGCACATAGTTCAGCGCGGCCCGCGAAACCTTCGCGACACAAGCCCAGCGCGAACAGGTAAGAAAAACCTACACAGGATTTTTTTAACGAGATAAGCGTTGTAAAAGACGCATAGAGGATTTGGTGCCATGGCGATTGAGCCTAAAACACCGCGCAAGCGTGCGGTTAAGAAAACTTCAGCTAAGGCTGAAGCAACAACGACTGATGTAATCAGTGAAGAACCCAAAAAAGCTACGCGCAAAAAAGCTGCTGTACCGGTTCCAGTATTTCAAGCTGCCCCAGATAAGCCAGTTGCAAAAGCGCCACGCAAAAAAGCTGAAGCTGCACCTGCGGCTGATGCACCTGCGGCTGAAAGTGCAAGTGATAATTCAGATCGCCCAGATCGTAATCGCCGTCGCCGTCGAGGTGGCCGTGGTCGTCGTAAGCCAGGTGCTGAAGGCGCAGTCGCACAGGATTCAGGTAGCGAAGTTGAAGAAGAAAGCGCTGATGCAGAAGGTGCAACGCATCGTCGCCGTCGCCGTCGTCGTGCAGCCGGAGATGCAGAAGGCGTAACTCCTGGCGAAACAATTGAAGAAGATGGCGTACTAACTGTTGTTAAAGTCCGCGAAGTTCGTGAACGTCCAGCCCGACCTGCGCGTACCGAACGCCCTGATCGCCCTGATCGCCGTGGTGGTCGACGTGATCGCAATGAACGTGGTGGCCGTGCTGAATATCGCGAGCCATATCGCAAGCGCCCAACAATTATTACTGATGGTGAATTCTTAGCCCGCCGCGAAAATGTTGATCGCGAAATGTTAGTTCGCCAGATTGCCGATCGTACTCAGATTGCCGTTATTGAAGATGGCGTAATGGTTGAACATTACGTTAACCGCAATAGCAATGTTTCTTACGTGGGTAACGTGTACTTAGGTCGCGTTCAAAACGTTCTTCCATCAATGGAGGCAGCTTTCGTTGATATTGGTAAAGGTCGTAACGCCGTTCTTTATGCTGGTGAAGTTAACTGGGATGCTGCAGGTATTTCAGAGTCTGAACCTCGCAAAATTGAAACCGTATTAAAAACTGGGCAACCTGTATTAGTTCAAGTAACTAAGGATCCAATCGGACAAAAGGGTGCACGTTTAACGAGCCAAATTTCATTGCCTGGTCGCTATGTTGTCTATGTTCCTGGTGGCGGAATGTCAGGTATTTCAAAGCGTTTACCTGAAACGGAACGAACACGTTTGAAAGCAATTTTGAAAAACTTAATTCCTGAAGAAGCCGGCGTAATTGTTCGTACTGCCGCAGAAGGCGTTAGTGAAGAAGATTTAACCAATGATGTCGCACGTTTAAAGGCTCAATGGGATGACATTTACGCCAAGACACAGAACACTAATTTCAATCCACCAGTGGCGTTGTATCAGGAACCTGATCTAGCTGTTCGCGTTATCCGCGATATCTTCAACGAAGATTTCCGCAAGTTAACGGTTCAAGGCGCAACGGCTTGGGATGAAGTCACCAGTTACCTAGGTTTCATCGCACCAGAGTTAACAACTAAGATTGAAAAGTACACAGGTACTGGCGATCTTTTTGCTGACTTCCGTGTTGAAGAACAGTTAGCAAAAGCATTTGATCGCAAGGTTTACTTGCCTTCAGGTGGTTCATTAGTTATTGACCGCACCGAAGCCATGATTGTTATCGACGTTAACACCGGTAAATTCATTGGTAAGGGTGGAAACCTTGAAGAGACGGTTACTAAGAACAACTTAGAAGCTGCCGAAGAAATTGCGCGCCAACTTCGTCTTCGTGACTTAGGTGGAATTGTTGTAATTGACTTCATTGACATGATTCTTGAATCAAACCGCGAAATGGTTCTGCGCCGACTTGTTGAATGTTTAGGTCGCGATCGCACTAAGCACCAAGTTGCTGAAGTTACTTCGCTTGGGCTAGTTCAAATGACCCGTAAGCGTGTTGGACAAGGTCTGATCGAAGCGTTCTCAACTACATGTGATGCATGTAGCGGACGTGGAATTCATATTCATATGGAGCCAGTAAAGATGAAGGCTCCAATGCCACAACTTGATGTTCCATCATCACAGCATGAAGATGCTGATGAAAAAGATGCCACCGAGCATGAGTTCCATGAATCCTTTAACTCTGATGAAAAGGCCGAGGCACCAGCCCAGACAAAGCCAGCAGGTGGGCGAAAGCGCCGACGTGCTTCATCCTCAGGCATAATTACCGCTTGATTTGAGCCTGAGGGCACTAACAGGTAACCTTTACCCCTTCACTAACCTAATAAGAGTTCGGAGTACCACAGCGTGGCAAATATTAAGTCTCAGATTAAGCGCATTAAGACTAACGAGAAGGCACGCCTTCGCAATAAGTCTGTGGGCTCATCTATCAAGACCGCTGTGCGTAAATTCAAAGATGCAGTAACTGCAGGAGATTCAGCTGTAATCACAACTGAACTTCGCACCGCATCAAAGGCGCTAGACGTTGCCGTGCAGAAGGGTGTTCTTCATAAGAACGCTGCTGCAAACAAGAAGTCATCAATGGCTAAGGCAGCTGCCAAAGCCGGCGCACGTTAATTTTTCTTCGATCTTAAAGCGAGGCTAGGTTTATGCCTGCAATTTCACTTGCTAAGGCGCCACAACCAGCAGCAACTAATCCGGCGCAGATTCGTAATTTCTGCATCATTGCCCATATCGATCACGGTAAATCAACTCTTGCCGATCGAATGTTGGGAATTACCGAAGTAGTAGAAGCTCGTAACATGCGCGCGCAGTATCTAGATCGCATGGATATTGAACGCGAACGTGGAATCACAATTAAATCTCAAGCCGTTCGCTTGCCGTGGCGCAGTGGAATCGATGGCCAGGAATACATCCTGAACATGATCGATACACCGGGACACGTTGACTTTACTTATGAAGTTTCGCGCTCGCTAGCTGCCTGTGAAGGCGCGGTTTTACTTGTGGACTGTGCGCAAGGAATTGAAGCTCAAACTTTAGCTAACTTGTATTTAGCGATGGAAAACAATTTAACGATCATCCCAGTACTCAATAAAATCGATTTACCAAATGCTCAACCTGAAAAATTTGCTGCAGAACTAGCCAAACTCATTGGCTGCCAACCCGAAGATTGCCTGCGCGTTTCTGGCAAGACTGGTGATGGAGTTGCCGAACTTTTAGATCAAATCATTGCGCAAATTCCGGCGCCAACTGGCGATGCAAATGCACCAGCACGCGCTTTAATTTTCGACTCGGTTTACGATGCTTATCGCGGTGTAGTCACATATGTTCGCGTTATTGATGGGCACTTATCTCCACGTGAGCAGATCCAAATGTTTTCAACTGGCGTTCGTCACGAAGCGCTAGAAGTCGGTGTTATTTCACCTGAACCACTAGCGTCAAAGGGTTTAGGCGTTGGCGAAGTAGGTTATTTAATTACTGGCGTAAAAGATGTGCGTCAGTCACGTGTAGGTGACACGATTACTACGTACAACAACCCAACTAAAGTTGCGCTTGCCGGATATAAGGATCCAAAGCCAATGGTTTTCTCAGGTCTTTTCCCACTTGATGGCGCTGATTTTCCAGTACTTCGCGAAGCGCTAGATAAATTGCAACTCAATGATGCCGCTCTGGTGTATGAACCAGAGAGCTCGGCAGCTTTAGGTTTTGGCTTCCGTTGTGGTTTCTTAGGTTTGCTTCACATGGAAATTGTGCGCGAACGTTTAGAGCGCGAACATAAATTAAATTTGATCTCTACCGCCCCTAACGTGGTTTACAACGTGACAATGGATGACGGAAAAGAAATTCGCGTTACGAATCCATCAGAATTCCCAGATGGCAAAGTCGCCGTAGTTAACGAGCCAATTGTTAAATCAACGATTCTGGCGCCGTCTGAATACATCGGAACCATTATGGAACTCTGCCAAGAGCGCAGAGGTATTTTGCTCGGTATGGACTACATCTCTGAAGATCGCGTAGAGATTCGATACGACTTACCGCTAGCTGAAATCGTTTTTGATTTCTTTGACCAACTCAAGTCTCGTACCAAAGGCTATGCATCCTTAGATTATGAAGACAAAGGCGAGGCTGAAGGCAATTTAGTAAAGGTCGATATTTTGCTGCAAGGTGAAGCCGTTGATGCATTTAGCGCCATTGTTCACCGCGATAAGGCATATGCCTATGGCGTGATGATGACGGGCAAACTGCGCGAACTCATTCCTCGCCAGCAGTTTGAAGTTCCTATTCAGGCCGCAATTGGTTCTCGAATTATTGCTCGCGAAAGTATTCGCGCAATTCGTAAGGATGTTTTAGCTAAATGTTACGGTGGAGATATCTCGCGTAAACGTAAACTCTTGGAAAAGCAAAAAGAGGGTAAGAAGCGTATGAAGATGGTGGGCCGAGTAGAAGTTCCACAGGAAGCTTTCGTTGCCGCCCTTGCCACCGATGCCGATATCGAAAAGGTAAAGGCTGCGCGTAAAGCCGGGCAATGACGACCTCTTTTTATGTACATATCCCGTACTGCATTAAGCGGTGCGGTTACTGTGATTTCAATACCTATACGCCAAGTGAATTACAAGACGGTGCAACTTTAGAAATCGTTAGCAATGACTACATTGATGCGGTTTTAAAAGAACTCAATGCCGCACCACTTGATGAAGTACCAACAATATTTTTCGGGGGAGGCACACCCTCACTTTTGCCCGCCGATGATTTAGGTCGAGTTATTGCAGCTATCAAAGTGCGAAATGGTTTAGCCCCTGATTGCGAAATTACTTTAGAAGCTAACCCTGACTCGGTAACGGCCCAGAAACTTGCACGGTATTTAGAGGTAGGTTTTAATCGAATCTCTTTTGGAATGCAATCAGCTAAGCCGCATGTATTGGCAACGCTAGATCGCACGCATAATCCAGAGAATGTAAAACGCGCCGTAGATATGGCTCGTGCCGCAGGATTTAAAAGTATTAGCGTTGATTTAATTTACGGAACTCCAGGTGAATCTCTCGATGACTGGCGTGAAACGGTCGAAAACGCGCTAGCTCTAGATATCGATCACATCAGTGCTTATGCCTTAATAGTTGAAACTGGCACAAAGTTAGCGGCACAAATTAAACGTGGCGATTTAACAATGCCAGATGATGACTTAATGGCTGATATGTATTTATTAGTGGATGAACTCTGTGAAGCCCGTGGTTTTACATGGTACGAACTGTCGAACTGGGCAAAACCCGGGCATGAATGCCGACACAATATTGCTTACTGGAAAAATAATAACTGGTGGGGCTTAGGACCAGGAGCTCATTCACATATTGATGGAAAGCGTTTTTGGAATGTAAAACACCCAACGGCGTATAAAGAAAAACTCTTCAATAACCAAACCCCAATTCACGAAAGTGAAGTATTGACTAAAGAACAAGTAGCGAGTGAATCAATCATGCTCGGTATACGAATGCGTGAAGGCTTAGCGGTTTCAATGCTAGAACCTCGCCAGTTAGAGCTACTTGGCGCGTATCGCGAGAATGGTTATGTAGAACTAGTAGAGGACCGAGTTTTATTGACGCCGGTAGGCCGCTTAATTGCAGATCGAATCGTCCGAGAAATAACTTTCTAGTAACCTAGAGCCACTATGTCATCACGCCGTCTAGAAATCCTCCGCGCAATTGTCGACGAATATGTCGCAACGCAGGAACCTGTCGGCTCAAAATCAATTGCCGATCATCATGGACTCGGGATTTCACCTGCCACAATTCGAAATGAAATGGCCGTCCTAGAAGATGAAGGCTTGATCACCCAGCCCCATACCAGTGCTGGACGTATTCCAACGGATCTGGGTTATCGCGTATTTGTAGATAAATTAGCCACCGTTAAACAACTCTCAACTGCTGAGCGCCGAGCAATTGAAGTTTTTCTTCAAGGTTCTAATGATCTAGAGGAGTTATTAAAAAGATCTGCCAAATTATTAGCAGACATCACAAAACAGGTGGCAGTTATTACATATCCAATTCTTGGAGAGAGCCGTGAGAAGTTGGCAATCTCAGGAACGGCAAACCTGGCTCGATCTGGTGAAGATTTAGGTCTTACGCTTTCGCCAATTCTTGAAGCCCTTGAAGAGCAAGTTGTCTTATTGCGCTTACTTGATGAAGTCCATTCAACAGTTCATGTCCGAATTGGCAGCGAGCAAACTGATACAACGCTACAAACAACTTCATTGGTGACAGTTGGTTACGGAGTTGAATCAGCTCAGCTAGGTGCAGTCGGTGTGTTGGGACCAACACGTATGGATTACGCAGGTTCAATGGCTGCAGTATCTGCAGTTGCCCGTTACGTCGGCCGATTCATTAATGAAGGTGCATAAGTTGAGCGATCATTACCAAACTCTTGGTGTAGCGCGTGATGCATCAGCGGATGAAATTAAAAAGGCATATCGTAAATTAGCCCGTGAATTGCATCCCGATGTGAATCCTGATCCTGAAGTCCAAGATAAGTTCAAGGAAATCACTGCAGCGTATGAAGTTTTAAGTGATTCACAAAAACGTCAGTCATATGACATGGGTGGTAGCAATTTTGGCGGTGGCGGTTTCGGTGGTGGATTTAGCGACATCATGGATGCATTTTTCGGCGGCGGCGGTTCACGCGGACCGCGTCCCCGAATGCGCGCAGGGCAGGATTCACTCATTCGCGTACAAGTAGATTTGCATGAAGCTTGTTTTGGAACCGAACGCGAGATAACCGTTGAAAGCGCCGTTGTTTGCCCTAAGTGCACTGGAAGTGGTTGCACCGATGGCGGACAACCAACAACATGTGTTATCTGTAAAGGTCGGGGTGAAACCCAGCAAGTTGTTCGTTCAGTAATTGGTCAAGTAATGACTTCGCGTCCATGTAATTCATGTGGCGGTTATGGAAGTGTCATACAAAATCCCTGCCGCGAATGTGCCGGTGAAGGTCGAGTGCGCTCACGTCAAACTATTCAAGTGAAAATCCCTGCCGGAGTTGAAACTGGTAACCGAATTCAATTATCCGGCCGCGGCGAAGTAGGTCATGGCGGGGGACCAGCTGGTGATTTATATGTAGAAATTATTGAGTCCGATCATGATTACTTAATCCGTGAAGGCGATACTTTGCACATGTCGCTAGCAGTTTCCATGGCCGCCGCTGCCGTCGGAACAACTGTCACAGTTGAATCTTTAGATGGACCAGTTGATGTACAAGTGAAGCCAGGTACTCAAAGCGGAACACCGATTGCAATCAAAGGCAAAGGCATGACGCGATTGCGCCACGGTGGACGTGGAGACCTTGTCGTTCATATTGAAGTTACAACGCCTACAAAATTAAACCGTGAAGAAGAAGAGCTTCTGAAAAAATTTGCCGAACTGCGTGGCGAAAAATCCGGCGATGCTCACGTCAAGAGCCATGATGGCGGTATCTTTTCAAAGATTAAGGGCGCGTTTACTAAATAATGCTCACACTATTTTTCGTCGATGATCTCCCAACTCAAATTGGGCAGATCTATGAATTTGATAATGAGGATGCAACGCATGCCGTGCGTGTTTTGCGCATGAAAGCTGGGGATACTTTTATGCTCAGCGATGGCAACGGTTCATGGAGTCAAGTGAAAGCCTTTGCCGTGAAGAAGAAATCTTTAGAAGTTGAAGTAGTTGCATCTGGTTTTCAAGAGAATTTGCCGACAACTATTACCGTTGTACAAGCTTTGCCTAAAAGTGATCGCGCAAAAGAAGCGATTGAGTTACTGACTGAAGCCGGCGTCGATCGAATTGTGCCTTGGCAATCTTCGCGCAGTATTGGAAAAGCCTCAGATAAATTCTCAGTCACTGCACGTGAGGCGAGCAAGCAATCCCGTCGTTTACGCATCCCAGAAGTCACCGATATCGCCACAACCGAACAGATTTGCGAAGCGATCAAGCTCAGTGATTTAGCCGTTGTTTTCCATGAAAGCTCAACCACAAAATTAAGCGATGCAATTTCTTCACACAATGTCGCGCACTTATTAATAATCATCGGACCCGAAGGTGGAATTACTCCCACTGAACTTGATCTCTTTACCGAAGCGGGAGCTAAAGTAGCTTTGATGGGTCGACCAATCTTGCGCTCGGCACATGCAGGTATTGCGGCAGTCGCAGCTATTTCAGCACTGCTCAAGGTATGGTAATTACGTGGCGTTAGATTCCAACTGCTTGTTTTGTAAGATCATCACTGAAGATATTCCTGCGCACATTGTTTTGCGTAATGAAAATGTTGTCGCTTTCAACGATATTAATCCGCAAGCTCCAACACACGTTTTGATTGTGCCAACACTGCACGTGGAAAATGCCGCTGCGTTAGCTAAAGTTTCGCCAACGTTGACGGCCGATCTTTTTCTTGCCGCGGCGCAGATTGCCGAAACTAATGGGTTAACCGGCTATCGAACCGTCTTTAATACCGGAGAAGAAGCCGGACAAAGTGTTTTTCACGCTCACCTACATCTGCTTGGTGGGCGTGGACTGGCTTGGCCTCCAGGTTAAAGATAGATTTGGCATTAATGGAACGCACACTCATCACGGTCCCAACCGCTATTCCCATGGTTGCTTTGATTGGACCACACGATGACAATCTTCGTGTAGTAGAAGCTGCTTTTCCTTCCGTAAACATAACAGTCCGTGGAAATGAAATAACTCTGCGAGGTCCTCACGTGGACTGCATCGCACTGGAAAATTTATTTGGCGAATTATTAGTTGTCATTCGTTCTGGAAATACGTTAACGGTTGATGCCGTTAATCGCTCGATTGCGATGTTAGAAAGTAAGCCCATTGATCATCCCGCCGAGGTTTTATCGCTCAATATTGTAAGCAATCGTGGGCGCACAATTAGACCCAAGACAGCTAATCAAAAGCGCTACGTAGATGCGATTGAAGAGAACACGGTGACTTTCGGTATTGGTCCAGCTGGAACGGGTAAGACTTATTTAGCAATGGCCAAAGCGGTTTCTGCTTTGCAAGCCAAGCAAGTGAACCGAATTATTTTGACCCGCCCAGCAGTAGAAGCTGGTGAGCATTTAGGATTTTTACCTGGAACTTTGAATGAGAAGATTGATCCATATTTGCGCCCACTCTTTGATGCGCTGCATGACATGATCGACATCGAAACAATTCCTCGAATGATGCAGAGTGGAATAATTGAAGTTGCCCCGCTGGCATATATGCGCGGTCGTACGCTCAACGATGCTTTTATTATTTTAGATGAGGCTCAGAACACAACGCCTGAGCAAATGAAGATGTTCTTAACACGCCTAGGTTTTGGCTCCAAAATGGTTATCACTGGCGATATCACCCAAATCGATCTACCTAATGGCCAACACTCTGGTTTGCGCGTTGTGCGGGATATTTTGAAAGATATTGACGACATTGCATTCCTAGAATTAACTGCCGAGGATGTCGTGCGACACCGACTTATTGGCGACATTGTTAAGGCTTATGACAAATTTGATGAAGCCAAGCAAGCCCTACGCCCGATTCGTAAATAAATGACAATCGAAGTCACAAATAGTTCAGGTCAATTAGTCCCAGCGGCTGAGATAACCTCTTTGCTGGGTTTTGCCATGAAGGAAATGAAACTCAACCCTGATTGTGATTTAAATGTTGGCTTCATCGATGATCAATATATGACTGAACTTCATATCAAATGGATGGACGAACCAGGTAGCACCGATGTTTTATCTTTTCCAATGGATATGCCCGAGCACGAAGGTGAAGTAGTCACGCTTGGCGACATAATGATTAGTCCAACTTTTGCTGCAGCTCAGGCAATAACTGCCGGGCACTCTGCTGAACATGAGATTTTCATTTTAGCTACTCATGGTCTTCTTCATATTATTGGTTACGACCATGCTGAACCCGCCGAAGAAAAAATTATGTTTGAACTTCAAGAATCAATCGTAGAAAGATGGAAGAAAACTCAATGAGTCCGCTTGCAATTATCAGCATTATTTTGTTGCTCGCATTTGCAGGTTTTCTGGCTGCCTCTGAATCGGCTTTAACCTCAATTTCACGCATTGTGGTTGAAGAGTTGGAAGGCAAGCGGGGCGGGGCACTTTTACGCAAATACAGTGCCGAACCTGCGCGTTATCTCAATGTGATTTTGTTAGTACGAAAGTTTTGTGAATTTACCGCAACAGTTTTACTTGCAATCGTACTTTTGCGGGACCATTCTTCAGCTCAAGCAATGGCGATGACCGTAGCAATCATGGTGGTCTTGTCCTATGTGGTTGTAGGTGTTGGTCCGCGTACGTTGGGTAAACAGCAACCACATAAGTATGCCCGCTATGGAATTATTGTGGCTTACGCCCTGGCATTCTTACTTGGTCCAGTAACTAAACTCTTAATCGCATTGGGTAATGCACTTACACCGGGCAAGGGTTTTCGTTCTGGTCCTTTCACTTCAGAAGCCGAACTACGTGATTTAGTAGATCAAGCACATGAGCGCGGCTTAGTGGAGTCTGATGAACATGAAATGATTCACTCAGTTTTTGAATTAGGCGATACGTTAGTTCGTGAACTCATGGTTCCCCGCACAGATATGGTGTGGATTGAAAAAGATAAGACGCTGCGCCAAGGGTTATCGCTGGCTTTACGCTCTGGCTTCTCGCGTATCCCTGTTGTAGGAACTGGTCCAGATAACATTATTGGAATTGTGTATGTAAAGGATTTAGCTAAGCGCGCATTAGATCATCATGATGCCGAACAAAGTGAAAACATTGAACAGCACATGCGTCCAGCTACTTTTGTTCCAGAAATCAAGATGGCCGATGAGCTCTTGAAAGAGATGCAGCGCAATCAAATCCATTTAGCTGTGGTTGTAGATGAATATGGCGGTACTGCCGGAATTATTACTATCGAAGATATTATTGAAGAAATCGTTGGAGAGATTGAAGATGAATTCGATGATGGAGATGATGACTTTGTCTGGCTTTCAGCCGACAAGGCGCGAGCTAATGCCTCACTGCATATTGAAGATTTAGCCGATGAGTTGAAGATTGAGATTAATGAAACTGATTTCGAAGATGTCGACACAATCGGTGGATTAATGGCACAAAAGCTGGGTCGTGTTCCAATTGCCGGATCTACGGTTTCACTTCAAGGCTGGTCAATCACCTCAGAACGCCCTTTAGGACGTCGCCGCAGAATTAGTAGCGTATTGATTGAGCGACTCGAGAAAGAGATTGAAGACCACGAGTAACCGATAGAATTCCCCAATGCGCATCGTACGTTTTTCACCTGGGCCAGATTCAGGGCTTGGCACCGATCCACTTTTTGGGGTTCTTGAAGATGATGCCACGATTACTGTTATTACTGGGGATCCAATTTATTCGGGAATCCAAAAGACCGCCGCAACTGTTCAAGTATCAAAAGTACGTTTACTTGCACCAGTTATCCCACGTTCTAAAGTTGTATGTATAGGCAAGAACTACGCCGACCACGCCGCTGAAATGGGTGGAGTTGTTCCAGAGGAACCAATTATTTTCCTCAAGCCAAACACGTCAGTCATTGGACCTAATGACACAATCGTGTGGCCCGAAATGTCACAGCGCGTAGATCATGAAGCCGAGTTAGCGATCATTATTGGTCGACTCTGTAAAGACGTGCCGGTAGAGCGCGTGAATGATGTGATTTTTGGTTACACAATCGCCAACGACGTAACTGCGCGCGATTTACAGACTAAAGATGGTCAATGGACTCGTGCTAAAAGTTTCGATACTTTCTGCCCAATTGGCCCATGGATTGATACTGATTTCATACCGGGAACTCAAAAAATTAGCGCAACAATCAATGGTGAAGTTAAGCAATCAGCGTCGTTGAACGACATGATTTTTAAGGTTCCAGAAATCATCAACTTTGTTTCGCGTGTAATGACGTTGTTGCCTGGAGATATTATTTTGACTGGAACACCTGCCGGTATTGGTCCAATGGTGGCTGGGGGACAAGCAACAATGGCAATTGAAGGCTTAGGCGAATTAACGAACAAAGTGAGTAACAAGTGAGCAAGAAAGTAAAAGTTCGTTTCGCGCCATCTCCAACAGGAGATTTGCACGTTGGAAATATACGTACTGCCCTTTTTGATTGGGCGTATGCCCGCCATACTGGTGGAACATTTCTATTTCGCATTGAAGATACCGATACAACACGAGTTACCGATGAATATATTCAAGCTGCAATTGATACGCTGAAATGGCTGGGGTTGAATTGGGATGAGGGTCCTGAAGTTGGCGGAGACAATGGCCCTTACTTACAGTCACAGCGCTTAGATATTTATGCAGAGTGGGCACAAAAGTTCCTGGATCAAAAAGATGCGTATCACTGTTACTGCTCGGCTGAAGAGTTAGAAGCCGTTCGCGAAGCACAACGTGCAGCCAACGTAGCTCCCGGATACAACGGACATTGTCGCGATTTAACTGATGAACAAATTGCAGCGTATAAAGCTCAAGATCGCTTGCCTGTAGTGCGTATGCGCATGCCAGATGGTGGAACTACATTTACAGATTTAATTCGTGGTGAGGTTTCTTTCGACCATAAATTTGTGCCCGACTTCGTATTAGTTCGAGGCGATGGTTCACCGCTTTATACATTGGCGGTAGCAGTTGATGATGTTTTAATGAAAGTGACGCATGTTTTGCGCGGTGAAGATCTGCTCTCTTCAACTCCACGCCAGATTCGCGTGTATCAAGCAATGGGACTTGCTCTTGAGGATTACCCAGTCTTTGCGCACTTGCCCTTCGTGATGGGCCAGGACAATGCCAAACTTTCAAAGCGAAACGGTGAAGTTTCTATTGCTTGGTATCGCGACAAAGGATTTTTGCCTGAAGCGATCTGCAATTACTTAGCCCTTCTTGGTTGGTCACCTGGTGATGATCGTGAAAATGTAACGATGAAAGAGTTAACTGAGCTATTTACTGTAGAAAAAGTTCACTCATCACCTGCGCGCTTTGATATGAAGAAGTTAGAAGCCATTAATGGGGACAAACTTCGCGCGCTGACCATCGATGAATTTCTAGAGTGGTCCCTTCCATTCTTGACTAAGGCTGGAGTAATCACTGGTTCAGCCGAGGAGATTGTTTTAGTTAAGAAAGCTCTACCGCTCATTCAAGAGCGCATTATTATGTTGAGTGAAGTTCCAGCGATGCTTAAATTCTTATTTGTAAAGAATTTTGCCGTTGAGGCCGACAGCGTGTCAAAGATAACTGATGAAGCATCAAAGCAAGTTTTGCAGCGATCACTTAAAGAACTTGAGCTATTAGCCACTTGGAATCATGACAGTATCGAAGCTGCGCTACGTTCATCACTTATCGAAGATATGGGATTGAAACCACGCATTGCATTTGGTGCAGTTCGTATTGCAACTACCGGCAGCACAATTTCTCCACCGTTATTTGAATCAATGGAATTACTTGGTAAAGAAGCCTCATTGGCACGAATCAGTGCGGCTTTAGCGCTCTAAATCCTTTGGTATTCTTTGCTCCTGCTGTTTTTGGGGTATGGGGTAATTGGCAGCCCTGCTGATTCTGGTTCAGTAAGTCTAGGTTCGAGTCCTGGTACCCCAGCGAACGTTGTTTCAATTTCGGAAAGAAAATGAAAGCCAAAGGCGATCATTTTTGAAAAGAAAATGAAAGCCAAAGGCGATCATTTTTGAAAATACTAGGGCCCCGTCGTCTAGCGGCCTAGGACTCTGGCTTCTCAAGCCAGCTACGCGGGTTCGAATCCCGTCGGGGCTACGTATGGTTAATTTTGTGCACGTCATTCCAGCTTTTGTGCTGACAGCTTTGTTGTTGGCAATTGTTCCCGGACAAACCGTGGCGATGATTCTAAGACAATCAATTATTGGTGGATCCAAGACTGCCTACACAACTCTGCTTGGAACAAGTACAGCCCTAATTTTTTGGGGAGCTGCATCGGCTATCGGACTTTCCCAGATCTTTGCACACTCTCATGCTGCCTATACCGCACTTAAATATGTAGGTGTTGCTTTCTTAACGGGTTTGGCGTTGCAAACGCTGTGGTCGTTGCGGCATGAGTTTGGAAAGTTTGATTATGAAGGTACTGCCAAAGTTGGCCTTGGCCCAGCATTTCGTTTGGGGTTATTCACAAATTTAACAAATGTAAAAGCTGCAGTTTTCGCCGTTGCATTTATTCCACAGTTTGTACCTAAAGATTTCAATCTGGGTTGGGGCATTTTCTTACTCTCATTCGTGCAGGCATTAACGTCTGCATCATGGTATTCATTTTTAATCGCAATAATTGGAAGAGCTTCCACTATTTTGGCCAGACCAAAAGTTAGACGAGGTCTCACTGCTTTCTCAGCCGTTGGAATTCTATTTCTGGCAGCGACGCTACTTTTGACTTCGCCGCGCTAACGTTATTTACAAACTCTTTTAACCTGCAAGCTCCATTGGCCAAGCATCAATCGGAGAATCACTCAGCGGCAAATTTTTCTTATCATTGGTCGTAATTGAGACAAAAGTTAACGTCGGTTTGCCATTGATTGTTTTAATTTTGCTCAGAGTCACGATGACATTGGCATCATGGAATTTGCCCGCTACACATGTAGGTTTGCAGTCATTAATGCGGTAGACACCTTTACCTTCGGCTCCATCCTTGCCCCAGGTATCCCATTCGATACCACCGATAGTCACTCCAGCGTCGGCGCAAAATTTAATGATTGAGTTGGGTTTGTAATCTTGCAAGCCACAGTTCGTTACGTATACGTGTGAAGTTACTGCGCGATGGTCGAAGGTGTATCC